>DAIPZP010000031.1:0-11231 GCA_036782155.1 Propionibacteriaceae bacterium | reverse complement strand
CTCGATGGGTATCGTCGTGGGTGAGTTCCGTGAAGGAGAAGCATGGCTGAACCCCTGTCCCAGACCGAGATCGCGTCGCTGTCGCGCGGGGTCGGGGGCACGCCGTGGCACCTGACGTTCGTCGACGTCTTCGACAGGCCGTCCGCCCACGCCGTACTCAAGCTCAGCGAGGTCGTCGACCGCGTGGCGGACCGGCTGCCGTTCGCGCCCCGGTTCCGGCAGCGGATCCGCGAGACCGTCACCGGCCTCGACTGGGTCGACGACACCGACTTCGACATCCTCCATCATGTCCGGCAGGTGACCCTCGCCGCGCCCGGCTCCCTCACGCAGGTCACAGATCTTGTCGCCGAGGGAATGACGACACCCTTCGACCCGGCTCACCCGCAGTGGGACCTCGTGCTCGTCGACGGGTTGCGCGGTGGCCAGGTGGCCCTCGTCTGCCGCAGCCACCCCTCGTACGTCGACGGCAGCGACCACGTCCACCTGCTGCACGAGCTGTACGACGACGAGCCTCAGCCCGAACGGCCCACCCCGGTCGAATGGCAGCCCACCCCGGAGCCGAACGCGGGCGACGACCTCGTCTCGGGGGTGATGGGAGGCATGTCCGATCCGATCGGGCTGCTCGGCCGGTTGGGATCGCGGGTCGTCCGGACCGTCGGCCAGGGGGTCGAATGGGCTCAGGCTCAGGGGCTGCCGAGCCTCCTCCGCAGGGAGCCGGTGGCGCCGATCACCCGGTACGCAGGAGGGGTCCTCGTCCAGCTCGCGGCGGTCAACCGCGTGCGGGACGCTGCGGGATGTACGACGCACGACGTACTCGTCGCCCTCGTCACCGCCGGGCTTCGGCAGTGGCAGACGTCGCTCGGCGACGAGCCGAGCGACGTGGTGGCGCTCGTGCCACTGGCCGTACGGGAGCGGGGGAAGGTGCCGTCGGCGATCGGCTGCGCCATCGCGCCGCAGTACGTGATGCTCCCCGCGCGCAACGCGTCGCCGCAGGGCCGCATCGACCAGATCGCCTCGCTGACGAGGACGCGGATCGACTCGGGCGCGACCGTGGGAGCCGACCGGCTCACGCGCCTCACCGGGTTCGCGCCGGCCAGTCTGCACGCCGTCGCCAGCCGTACGATCACGGCCGGACGCGATCACGACCTGTACGTGGGGAACGCCCCCGGGCCACGCGGCCCGCGCTTCTTCGGTGCGTGGCAGCTGCACTCGAGCTACCCGGTGCTGGGGCTGGCCGACTCCGAGGACGTCACCGTCTGCCTCACGTCGTACAACGGACGTGTCGGCATCGGCATCACCGCCGCCGCGCCGCTGTCCGCGTTCGTGGACGGCATCACGAGCGAGCTCAACCGCCTCGACGGGGGACGGCGATGACGGTGGTGCTCGTCCCGGTCTCCGTGGAGCAGCTGTCGGGCCTGCGCGAGGCACCGTTGGCCGGTCCGGTCACCGGCTTCGCCGTGACGCCGGGCTTGCGGGACACGTTCGGTCTGGGCGACGCAGACGAGGAGGAGGCCGACCGTACGGCCTTGCTGCTGGCCGGTCTGTCGTCGCTGATCTCCTACGGCAAGCGCCTCGCCGTGGTCATCGATGCCCTGGCGGTCGACGACGGTGACCCTCTCGGAGAGGTGACGCTGCGAGGGGTGGCATGGGGCGAGGTGAGCGCGATCTTCGCCGACTCACCTGAGGCCGCAACCGCGGTGTCGGACGCAGCCAAGGCTGTCTCGGGTCTGGATCTCGCCGCCGCCTGGGACACCGACGCGGTCCGTGCGCTGATGGCCGAGCACGACCTGCTCTGGTACGGGCCCGACGAAGTGGACACGCTGCTCGGCGCCTAGTTCTGGTCTTCCGGCATTGCGTGAGCAACACTGTGCGACATGCCACGATCGATCTGGAAGGGCGCGATCTCCTTCGGCCTGGTGACGATTCCCATCAAGGTGTACGGCGCCGTGGAGGAGAAGGACCTCAGCTTCCGGCAGGTCCACGCCAAGGATGGCGGCCGGATCCGACAGAAGCGAGTCTGCGAGAAGTGCGGCGAAGAGGTCGAGTTCGCTGACCTGGCCAAGGGGTACGAGTCCGCCGATGGGCGCATGGCGATCCTCGAGAAGTCCGACTTCGAGAACCTGCCGCTCACCTCGACGAAGGCGGTCGAGGTGGTGCAGTTCGTCGAGGCCAGCGAGATCGATCCGATCGCGTTCGACAAGCCGTACTACCTCGAGGCTGAGGCGACCGGGCAGAAGCCGTACGTCCTGCTGCGCAACGCGCTCAAGGAGTCCGGGAAGGTGGCCGTCGTCAAGGTCGCGCTCCGGTCCCGCGAGGCGCTCGCGGTGGTCAGGGTTTCCGGCGACGTCATGGTGATGCAGACGATGCTGTGGCCCGACGAGGTACGTGACGCCTCGTTCGCGGCGCCTCCCGCTGATGTCTCGGTGTCGAAGGCCGAGATCGGCATGGCGACGATGTTCATCGACCAGATGTCCGGCACCTTTGCGCCGGAGGACTTCACGGATTCGTACCGTGAAGCGCTTGAAACCGTCGTCGCCTCGAAGTTGGACGGCGTGGAGATCCCCGAGTCGGAGCAGTCCACGTCCGGAGAGACGAACGTCGTCGACCTCGTCGCCGCGCTTCGTGCCTCGGTCGAGGCCGCGAAGGCCCGTCGCGCCGAAGAGGAGAAGAAGGCGAAGGCTGGATAAGCAGCCGTACCTCAAACCGCTTGTCATGTTGATCGATAAAGTGTAACGTTCACTGTATCGATCAACTGGAGGGGAACCATGAGTGAGAAGCTCACCGCCGTGACTATGAAGACCCTGGCGACCAAGCTGGGTGTCTCCGTCACCACCGTCTCCAACGCCTACAGCAAGCCTGACCGCCTCTCCACGGAACTGCGTGACCAGATCCTCGCCACGGCGAAGGATCTGGGCTACTGCGGCCCCAGTGCAGCGGGTCGCGCCTTGCGATCCGGCAAGACCGACGTCTGCGGGTTCTTGTTCCACGGCGGGGTTTCGTATGCGTTCTCCGACCCGTACTCGATCATGCTGCTGGCCGGCCTGAGCGAGGAGGTGGAGGAGTACGGGGCTTCGGTCCTGCTCCTTCGCGCTCCGGCTGCGGAAGAGGCCACCAACCAGATGTTGCAGCGGGCGGCGATCGACGCCTTGGTGGTCGGTTCCATCGAAGGACAGGAATCCGGTATCGAACAGCTTCGACAGCGCGGTGTGCGCATCGTCAGCACCGAGCCGTCGACCGACGGCGACTGGGTGACCATCAACGACGCCAAGGCGGGCCGGCTCATCGGCAAGCACCTGGCGCGGCTGGGACATCGCCACGTGGTCGTCATCGCGTCCGGTGCGTCGAAAGGCGGGATCGAGACCTTCGACTACTCGCCGGATGGCATGGACGAACGGTTGTTCGCAGGGACGTACGAGAGCGAGCGGATCAGGGGCCTCTGGGAGAAGATGCCGGATGCCCGGATCACGGTCGCGTTCGCGGGTCACTGCATCCGTGAGTCGGGTCGCCGGGCAACCGCCCACGTGCTCGACGTTCAGGACCGCCCGACCGCCATCGTCGCGCTGAGCGACGTGCTGGCGCTCGGGGCATGGGACGCGGCGCAAGAGCGCGGTCTCACCCCGGGACGGGACCTCTCGATCACCGGTTTCGACGACATCCCGGATGCCGGCTTCCTCGGCATCACGACCGTGCACCAACCCATTAACGAGAAGGGTCGCATGATCGGCCGCTTGGCGATGGACCCTGACTACCCCACGAGGCAGATCACTCTGCCGATCGAGCTGATCGTCCGGTCGAGTACCGGACCAGCTCCCAAGAACTGACGACAGAAGAAAGAAGGACGAGATGACAATCCAGCTGGCTAACCAGATCCTTACCGCAGAGCGTGATCTTGGCGCCGCGACGACCACGCACGACGGACGGTTCGTGCCGAACGCACAGTTCACCCTGCGTGGGCTCGGCGTCCGCGCGATTCGCACCACTGCGAAGACGAGCCTCAGGCTGGCCGATCGGCTCGACCCCGGTTACTGCTACGCCTGATCATTCGGCAACAACTCTCGCGCCCGGCACCTCAGGTGTCGGGCGCGAGCCGTTGTCGGTGGAGTCTCGACTCAGGCGTCGGCGAGCCAGTCGTCGCCGACGCGCTGCTGAAGGCCGATGCCGTCGAGCACTGCTGGCGCGGCCGATTGCTCGAGCTTCTTGCCGACGAAGGGGATGTTCACGCTGAGGTCACCGGCGTAGTCGACGCGGGTGCCCTTCCCACCGGCGTACATCCGTGCCGTCCCCAGCATCTCGACCGGCAGGCCGGGCACGCCGAGCGTGAACTTGGCTGTACGTGACCCGTCGGAGGCTGCGGCGGACCAGACGAGGTCCTCGACGATGGTGATCGTGCCGCCGGTGAACTTCGCGATGGACGACGGGGCCGGGAGCGTCCGCGAGACCGTGGTGTGGGCGCCGTCCACCGTCACGGAGTGCTTCTCGGCCTCCGAAGCGAGGCAGACCCTCTCGAGGAACTCATGGTCGGTGAGCATCGCGGCGACTTTGGAGGGCTCGGCGGTGAAATCCTGCTGTGCGGTGAGCTGCATGCCGCCCATTGTGGCGGACCGGATGCGGTTATCGTGGCAGCCGGGGCGGCAGTGGCGCTGTCCCCACGGAGGTTTGCTGATGTCCCAGTCGATGAGGACCGATCAGGGGATGATCGCTGAGGTCGTCGCCAGGCTCGATCCGGAGACCGTGAGCCGGGCGAGCGCGCCCGCTGGCCTGGTCGCGCGGTACCTCGAGCACCAGCACAGCGACGACCTGGACGACATCGGTGCCGACAACGTCGCGGCGATCATCGATGCCCATGTGAGGCTCGCAGCTCACCGTGTCGCCGAGGCCGACAGCGTCGTGGCCGACGCTCCGGACGCTTCTGACACGTGGCGGCTGTCGGGATCGACTCTGCTGCAGATCGTCACCGATGACCGGCCGTTCCTCGTCGACTCGGTGACGATGGAGATCACCCGGCAGGACTGGACGATCCGTCATGTGTTCCACCCTCAGCTGCGCGTCGCCCGGGACACTGACCGTGAGCTTGTCCAGGGGGCCGCGGGCGAGATGATCTCCGAGTCCTGGATGACGTTCGTCGTGTACCCACCGCTCGGCGTCGCCGCTGCCGAGCTGGCCGACCAGCTCGTCGGTGGAGTCAGAGAGGTCCTCGCGGAGATACGGCTGGTCACCGACGACTGGACCTCCATGCGGACGCAGCTCTCGGATGCGGTCGAGCTGCTGGGCACGAGCACGTACGACTCCTGCCCCGACGATCGCGACTCCGCGCGGGACCTGCTGCGCTGGCTCCGCGACGACAACTTCACCCTCCTCGGCTACCGGAGGAACACCTACGACGGGGCCCGCTACGAGCCCGTACCGGGGAGCGGCCTCGGCGTCCTGCGCACGGCTGACGATCCGTTCGACGCGCTCCCGACGCCGGGTGAGAACGGCGTCCTGGTCTTCACGAAGGACTCTGTACGGTCTCGGGTCCATCGCGGCGGGTACCGCGACTACGTGGGTGTCCGCATGCTCGACGAGACCGGCGCGATCTGTGGCGAGCGGCGATTCGTCGGAGTGCTGTCGGCCCCGGCGTACACCGAGCCGGTCACCCGGATCCCGATCCTCGTCGCCAAAGCCGTCGAGATCCTCCACCGTTCCGGCTACAGCTCGACCAGCCACGGGTACAAGGCCCTGCTGGAAACGCTCAACACCTATCCACGGGACGCGCTCTTCCACGCGAGCGTCGACGAGCTCTACCCGATCGTCGAGCGCATCGCGACCCTCGGCGAGCGCCGGCAGGTGCGCCTGTTCTGCCACCGCGACCCGTGGCACCGGTTCGTGAACTGTCTGGTCTACCTGCCCCGCGATCGCTACACGACCGAGGTGACCGAGCGCATCAAGGAGATTCTCGGAGAGCGCCTCGGGGGAGTCGCGGTCGAGCATTCGGCGCTGGTCACCGAGTCCGTCATCGCCAGGCTCGATGTGGTGGTGCGGCTCGCCGAGGGCGCCAACTCCGACGTCGACCTCGCCGCTGTCGAGGACGAGCTGACCGAAGCGACCCGGACCTGGGACGAGCGCTTCATCGATCGTGTGTACGAGTGGCCGAGCGAGCGCCGCGGCGTCGACTTCCCCGATTCGTACAAGGAGGTGTTCACACCGCAGCAGGGCGTCGACGACCTCGAGATGCTCAACGCGCTCACGGGTGGCGACGAGATGCGCGCTGCCATCCTCGACACCGGCGCGGGCGATGCGGCCGACATGCGGCTTCGGCTGTACCGGCGGACACGCATCGCCCTGCCCGACGTCCTTCCCCACCTGGATGACCTCGGCGTGTCGGTCATCGACGAGTGGCCGTTCGAGGTGGCTCTGCGCGGCGAGCCGGTGTGGATGTACGAGTTCGGGCTGCATACGGACGGGCGCAGGTGGGACGCCGCCGACCGCGAGCGGTTCATCGACGCATTCCAGGCGTCGATCACCGGCCGCCTTGAGGTCGGACCGATGAACGCCCTGGTCACCACGGCGGGCTTGACGTGGGGAGAGGTCGGACGGCTGCGTGCCATGGAGCGCTATCTCAAGCAGGGCGGCATGACGTACTCCTTCGCGTACATCGCGAACGCGCTGCTCGCGCTCCCGAAGCTCTCCGCGCAGCTCGTGGCGGCATTCCGGACGGCCCACGACCCGGACCAGCCAGGCAGTGCGGCGGAGCATCGGGACGCGGCCGAAGCGCAGCTCGTCGACATCGAGTCGGAGCTCGACCAGGTCTCGAACCTCGACCAGGACCGGATCATCCGGGCCTTCGTCGCGTTCCAGCGCGCTGCCGTACGGACCAACGCGTTCACCGACCTTGGCGACGGGGCCCTCGCGATCAAGCTGCTTCCCCGGATGCTCCCGATGCTGCCTGAGCCACGTCCCGCGTACGAGATCTGGGTGTACTCGCCGCGCGTCGAGGGCGTACACCTCCGGTTCGGCCGCGTCGCACGCGGCGGGCTGCGCTGGTCGGATCGCGCCGAGGACTTCCGCACCGAGGTGCTGGGCCTCGTCAAGGCCCAGATGGTGAAGAACACCGTGATCGTGCCGGTCGGTGCGAAGGGTGGCTTCGTCGCGCGACAGCTGCCCGACCCGACGGTGGACCGCGCGGCGTGGATGGCCGAGGGCCAGCACGCGTACCGGATGTTCGTCACGTCCCTGCTTTCGGTGACCGACACGATCGTTGCGGGCGCGGTCGTCGGACCGGAGCGGGTGGTACGTCACGACGATGACGATCCGTACCTGGTGGTCGCCGCTGACAAGGGCACGGCGACGTTCTCCGACCTCGCCAACGAGATATCTCTGGCCCGCGGGTTCTGGCTCGGCGACGCGTTCGCGTCCGGAGGGACCAACGGCTACGACCACAAGGCGATGGGCATCACGGCCCGTGGCGCGTGGGAGTCGGTGAAACGCCACTTCCAGGACGTGGGGATCGACCCGGCAAACGACGACGTGACCTGCGTCGGCATCGGCGACATGTCCGGCGACGTGTTCGGCAACGGCATGCTGCTGAGCCACCACATCAAGCTCGTCGCCGCCTTCGACCATCGCCATGTTTTTGTCGACCCCGATCCCGATCCGGCGGCGAGCTTCGCCGAACGGGAGCGGCTGTTCGCGCTTCCGCGATCGTCGTGGGCCGACTACGACGCCACCGCGATCTCCCAGGGTGGTGGCGTCTACGCGCGGACGGTCAAGGCGATCCCCGTCACAGCACAGGCGCGTACGGCGCTGGGGTTGCCCGACGGCGTGCCGTCGCTGTCGCCCGCCGAGTACATCCACGCGATCCTGCAGGCGCCGGTCGACCTGCTGTGGAACGGCGGCATCGGGACGTACGTGAAGGCGACGAGCGAGACCCATGCCGATGCGGGTGACCGTGCCAACGACGCGGTACGGGTCGACGCGACGCAGGTCCGCGCCCGGTGCGCCGGAGAGGGCGGGAACCTCGGCTGGACCCAGGCGGCGCGCATCGAGTACTCGCGGGCCGGGGGCCGGATCAACACCGACTTCATCGACAACTCGGCCGGCGTCGACACCAGTGACCACGAGGTCAACATCAAGATCCTGCTCACGGATGCCGAGACGCATGGCCGCCTGACCGAGGCCCTGCGAAACAAGTTGCTGCCCGAGATGACCGACGATGTCGCGGCGCTCGTCCTCGCGCACAACGTCGACCAGAACCAGGCACTCGCGATGGCTCGGTACCAGGCCGCCCGGTTCACCGCGATCCACGAGGACTGGATGCGGGTGCTGTCGGACGACGGCTACCTCGACCGGCACCTCGAGACGATGCCGTCGACGTCCGAGATGACGCGGAGGATCGCGGCGGGCGAGGGGCTGTGCAGCCCTGAGCTCGCGACCCTGTTCGCGTGGACGAAGATACGGCTCGCCGACATCATCGTCGCGAGCGACCTGCCCGACGACCCGTACCTCGCGGATCGGCTCATCCAGTACTTCCCCAAGCCGTTGCGGGAACGCTTCGGCGACCTCATGGGTGACCATCCGTTGCGGCGGGAGATCATCACGACAGTCGCGGTGAACCGCTTCGTCAACAGCCAGGGCATCTCCTCGTACCACCGGCTCTCCTCGGACACCGGCGCCAGCGCGGCGGACATCATCCGAGCCCAGCTCGCCTCGCGGTCGATCTTCCGCGTCGGTGCGCTGGAGGTGGGGCTGCGGCGCGAGTCGCTCGGCGCCGAGACGTACGTCGAGTTGATGATCGCCATGCGGCATCTTGTCGAGCGTGGCACCCGTTGGGTGCTGCAGACGCTCGGTACGCCGATCGCCGTGGCCAAGGTCGTGGAGACGTACGTCGGCCCGACACGTACCGTGCTCGACAACCTCGAGCACGTCGCCACCCCGCAGGTCATCGAGTCGTGGACCCGCCGTCGTGACGAGCTGGTGGCCGAGGGGTTGTCGGCCGATCTGGCGCGCCTCATCGCGGCGGAGCCGGTGGCCCACCTCGCGCCGGCGATCGTGTCCATCGCGTCGCGTACGTCCCACGACCTGCTCGACACCGCGATCCGCTTCTTCGAGATCCGTGATCGCCTCGAGCTGGGGCGGTTCTTCGACGCCGCCGAGGCACTGCCGCGCACGGATCGGTGGTCGTTGATGGCCCAGGCGGCGATCGTGGACGAGCTGCTCGGGGTACAGGCAGCGCTGGGTGCGGAAGCTGTTTCGGGGGCCTTCGACGGTACGCGGCCGGACCTCGAGCGCATCGCGCCGTTGCTCGCAGACCTGGCCCTCGAGGGGGCCGATCTCGGTCGGCTGTCCGTGGCGGTGAGGCTGTTGCGGTCCTTGGTGAAGGGGTGATGTCGGCGCCCGTCCGGTGACTTGGTTGAATACGGTCATGCGCATCGACCTGCACGTCCACTCGAATGTCTCCGACGGCACCGAAAGCCCCACCCGGCTGGTGTTCGCCGCCCAGGAGGCGGGCCTGGACGTCATCGGGCTGTGCGACCACGACACGTTCGACGGGCTCGCCGAGGCGCGCGAGGCTGGTCGCCGGATCGGGCTCGCCGTTCTGCCCGGCGTGGAGATGTCCACGAGGTACAAGGAGCGTCCGGTCCACCTGCTCGGCTACGGCTGCGATCCCTGGAATCGGCCGTTGCGGCTTGAGCTGACCAAGCTTCGCGCCAGCCGCGTCAACCGGCTCCAGAGGTTCCTCGACAAGCTGTCGGAGCTGGGCATGCCGCTCACCGCGGAGGACGTCCAGGAGTCCAAGGGTCTGTCGCCGTCGCTCGGCCGGCCGCACATCGCCGACGCCCTGGTCGCCAAGGGCTACGTGGCGAACCGCGACGAGGCGTTCGCCAAGTACCTGGGCGACGGCAAGCCCGCCTACGTGGAGCGGTACGCCACGCCGATCGAAGAGGCCATCCGCCTCATCCGCGGCGCCAAGGGGTTGGCGGTCATCGCGCACCCATGGGGACCGGGCGCCAAGGACGTGCTCACCGGCGATGCGCTCGCGGAGCTGGCCAAGGCCGGGCTCGAGGGCATCGAGGTCGACCACACCGACCACGACCCGCGCAGCCGTGAGATGCTGACCCAGCTCGGAGCGCGTACTGGCCTGATCCGTACAGGCTCCAGCGACTACCACGGCACCGGGAAGTCTCACAACCCTCTCGGGATCAACACGACGCGCCCCACTGCGTACCAGGAGATCGTCAATCGGATCGCCGCCCGCGGAGGCGTCGGCCCCAACTGAGGCGCCTCTGTTAGCATCCAGGCCGTCTCCGGGGGAAGGAACCCATCATGACCGAGCCCACCTCGGATGCCGGCGAGGAGTTGGCACAGAGCACGTCGGACGCGTCGTTGACGCGCTCTTTCCTGCGCAGCAGTCAGATCCGCTCCCAGATCGAGAAGGATCCCTCGGGGTTCCGCGTGATGACCGGCGACCGGCCGACTGGCAACCTCCACATCGGACATCTGCTCGGGTCGCTGCAGAACCGGCTCGAGGTGCAGCAGCTCGGCGTCGAGACGTTCATCCTCATCGCGGACTACCAGGTGATCACCGACCGTGACGGTGTCGGACCGATCCGCGAGCGCGTGTACTCGATGATGGCCGACTACTTGGCGCTCGGCCTCGACCCGGTGAAGACCACGATCTTCACCCATTCCGCGGTGCCCGCCCTCAACCAGCTGATGCTGCCGTTCCTGTCGCTGGTCACGGACGCGGAGCTGCGCCGCAACCCGACGGTCAGGGCTGAGCTCGACGACACGGGCGACCGGCCGATGTCGGGGCTCCTGCTCACCTACCCGGTCCATCAGGCGGCGGACATCCTGTTCTGCAAGGCCAACCTCGTACCGGTCGGCAAGGACCAGCTGCCCCACCTCGAGCAGGCGAGGGTGATCGCGCGGAGGTTCGATGAGCGGTACGGGAGGGCGGAGGCGGACAAGCCCGTGTTCCCGGCTCCCGACGCGCTCCTGTCCGAGGGTGCCGTGAACATCCTCGGGATGGACGGCGCCAAGATGAGCAAGTCCCGCGGCAACGTCATCGAGCTCGGCATGACCGCCGACGAGACCGCGAAGCTCATCAAGAAGGCCGTCACCGACTCCGACCGCCACATCACGTACGACCCGGTCAACCGCCCCGAGGTGTCCAACCTCGTGAACCTCGCGGCGCTGTTCCTCAAGCGGGACCCGGTCGAGATCGCGGTTGAGCTCGGCGACGCCGGCGGCGG
>DAIPZP010000030.1:0-11520 GCA_036782155.1 Propionibacteriaceae bacterium | reverse complement strand
AGGATGCGATAGCTGCTGCCCCACGGAAGCTCCGGCAGCGTGATCTCGAGCGGGTAGTCGCCAGCGTGGAACCACGAGACGAAGGCCTCCGACGCGTCCGACACGTACATGCCGAGGGTCGCGCGACCCTCGTCGTGCCAGTCCTCGGTCGTCATCTCGCCGGAGTAACCGTTGAGCCAGGCGAGGTCTGGACGACCCAAAGGCATGCGGCGACGGTCAAGCACGTCGCTGCGGTGCCGGAAGACCGCCGACCGCAGGACCGCGTGCTGCGCCCGCAGCGCCAGGAGTCGGGAGGTGAAGTCGTGCACGTCGCGCCACTGGTCGAGCTGACCCCACTCGACCCAGGAGATCGGGCCGTCCTGGCAGTACGCGTTGTTGTTGCCCAGCTGCGTCCGTCCAAGCTCGTCGCCGGCCGTGATCATCGGAGTGCCGAATGACAGGAACATCGTGGCGAGGAGGTTCTTCACTTGGCGATGCCGCAGCGTGTTGATCGCCGGGTCGTCCGTCTTGCCCTCGACCCCGCAGTTCCACGACCGGCTGTCGTCGGTCCCGTCGCGGTTGTGTTCCTTGTTGGCATCGTTGTGCTTGCGTTTGTACGAGACCAGGTCGCGCGCCGTGAACCCGTCGTGGGCCGTGATGATGTTGACGCTCGCCTCGGGGGTCCGGCCCGCATGGTCGTACAGGTCAGGCGAGCCGGACAGCCGCGTCGCCAGTTCCTGTACGCCGCTCGTCCGGCCCCGCCAGTAGTCGCGGACGTAGCCCCGGAAGCGGTCGTTCCACTCGCTCCAGCCTGGTCCCCACTTGCCGACCTGGTAGCCGTACGGGCCCACATCCCAGGGCTCGGCGATGAGCTTGACGCCCTGGAGTGCGGGGTCGGTCTGCATCGCCAGCTTGAGCGGGTGCTCCTGGTCGACGTGGTGGTTCGCGTCGCGGATGAGCGTCGTGGCGAGGTCGAAACGGAACCCGTCCACGCCCATCTCGTTGACCCAGTAGCGCATCGAGTCGAGCACCAGCCGCTGGACCCCGGGCTCGCTGGTGTCGGCAGAGTTGCCCGTACCGGTGACGTCGTAGTCGTTGCGGTTGTCGGGCGTCAGCCGGTAGTACCCGCCGTGGTCGATGCCCCGGAAGCTCAGCGTCGGGCCTTCGTGACCGCCCTCGCCGGTGTGGTTGTAGACGACGTCGAGGATCACCTCGATCCCGGCCTCGTGGAGCGCTGACACCATCTCCTTGAAGTCGGACACCTGCGCGCCTGCCGCCCGTACGGACCCGTACGCCTCGTGCGGGGCGAAGAAGCCCATCGAGTTGTAGCCCCAGTAGTTCGTGAGGCCTGAGCCGACGACGAACGGTTCGGAGACGAAGTGGTGGATCGGTAGCAGCTCGACGGCCGTGACGCCGGTGGCGACCAGGTGCTCGATGACCGCGGGATGTGCGAGGCCGGCGTACGTACCGCGCAGGTGCTCGGGCACCTGTGGGTGCAGGCGCGTGTAGCCCTTGACGTGGAGCTCGTAGATGACGCTGTCCGACATCGATCGCCGTGTCACGGGCGATGGCGGCGGGCTGGCGGCCACGACGACCGACAGGGGGACCGCGAGGAAGGAGTCTGTGGGATCGAGCAGGTAGTTGGACTCCGCCGTATGGTCCCGGATCGGGCCCGCGTAGTCGACGCCGCCGGTGTACGCCCGTGCGTACGGGTCCATCAAGAGTCTCGCGGGGTTGAATCGCTGCCCGGACTTGGGATTCCACGGGCCGTGAACGCGGTATCCGTACAGGTCGCCGTCGCCGACACCCTCGACCCACGTGGACCAGACCCCATCGGGGGATGCCTCGAGGTCGACGTTACGTTGGCTGCGGTCGGGCGCTACGAGCGCGACTTCCACCCGGGTCGCCCGGGGGGCCCACAGCGAGAACGATGTTCCGTTCTTGTCCACGTGCGCGCCGAGCTGTGCGTCCGGCGCCGGCGCCGGCAATGCCTCCAGGATCATCAGTTCCTCGTATCGGGGCCGAAACCATTCGCATCAAGGGCCAAGGGCCCCGCGTTCGACCTGTCGCGTTTCAGGACTTTACAGGGGGCGGTGTGGATCGTCCCAACCTCGTCTGTTCCGGGGGCTTCGCCGTGCGTCACGTCGTCCAGCCCACTGTCGTCGGGTTGGCGAGCAGGTCGACCGTTCCCACAGCCTGGATGCCTGCCAGGTCCTGGGGGACCGTGGTGGTGCCGTTGAGGAACGAGATCCGCATCTTGAGCGGCACCTCGACGGTGCTCCGGGTCACGTCTGTGGCGGAGATCGTGATCTTGAGGTCGTCGGCCGGCTTCGACAACAGCATCCAGGTCACTGTGCTCGGGTCGGCGGTGGTCACGGTGAGCTTGAAGGGGCACCCTGCCGGGGCGAACGACTTCTGGGCCGTGCACGCGTCAAGGGAGGAGGTCACCGCTGTGGCAGCGGCCGTCTGGCCGACGTCTGAGACCTCCAGCTTCAGGTCGTTCGCCGACGGCGCGTCAGTGAGTCGTTTGATGACCAGCGAGCCGGTCCCGTACCGGAGGTGGTCCGTGACCGTCGCCAACGGGTAGCTCCCGGGAAGCAGCACGACGGTGTCGGTCGTGACCTGGGTGCCGGCGATGCTCAGCGGCAGCTGCGTACGGACCTTCTCCTTCATAGCGATGCCGCCGGAGTTGAGGGATGCCGAGATCTTGTAGCCGTTGCCGACCGGCTGCACCGAGATCCGGTCGGTCACTGTTTCCCCGCCCAGCTTGTACGAGACGGGCACGACCGTCGAGTTGGTCGCCGGCACGCTGATCTCGGTGATCGCGCCTGCGGCGTGACTCGCCGCGAGGACCTCGTTGGTGATGAAGGTCGTGTCGGAGGGAGCGGTCGCCAGCTCGGCGAGAGCAGCTTTCGCGTCGTTGTCACTCAGGGCCTGGAAGAACCTCAGGACCGTGTTCGAGGGACCCGTGCCACCGCTCGCCCCGAGGATCACCCGACCGGTGATGCCTCCTGCAGCAATGGCCACAGCGGCGACGATGGCGAAGACCATCCAGCCTCGAAAGGCCGGCCTGCGGCTCTCGTTCGTGGATTCGCTCATCATCACCTCCCTGGGCGGAATCAGGGTATCCAAACCGGCGGCCGTACGATCCGTGCATGAAAGGTCTCCCAGCGACAGGCATCGGCTCTTGGCCAGGGACGAGGATCGACGAGGCCGTCCGACAGACCGCGCAGCTGTGGGACCTGCCGTACCTTCCGGAGCTTCCGGCGCGTGGTCCAGGAGCCGAGATGGTGGGTCGCGCGCTGGGGCTTCTCGAGATCGGCATGGAGCGCGGGACGACGAGGTGGCGTGTCGCCGCGGCGCACGGACAGGAGCAGCGGCGCGCGCGTGCGATGCTGCGCGACGACCTTGATGTGTTCGCCGAAGGGTTCGCCTCGTACGAGGGGCCTTTGAAGGTGTCGCTCGCCGGTCCGTACACACTGCTCGCCGTGGTCGACCTGGCGCGCGGCGAACCGATGGTCGTCGATCCCGGAGCACGGCGCGACCTCGTACAGGCGCACGCGGCGGCCGTCGAGGAGCTCGTCGCACGGCTGCGCACCCTCATCCCCGGAGCCCAGCCGATCGTGCAGCTCGACGAACCCGCGCTCGGCGCGGTCGCGGACGGCGCCATCCGGTCGTCGAGCGGCCTGAACCAATGCCCACCCGTCGATGCGGAGGAGTTCGGGCGCGCCTATCGCGACCTCGCCGCACTCGACGCCGCGTCGTCCGGGCTCGTGGTCCACAGCTGCGCCCCCGCACCGTGGCGCACGCTCGTCGACGCCGGCGTACGGACGCTGGCGGTGGACGCCGATCTGCCGGGAGACGTGGACGTGCTGGCAGAGCACGTCGACAGTGGCGGCGACCTCTGGCTCGGCATCGTGCCGACGACGTCCGGCGGATCATCGCTGACCCCCGACCAGATCGTGACCCGCACGCTCGACTGGCTCCGGCCGCTCGAGCTGGGCGACCGGCTGATGGGACACCTCACGCTGACTCCGGCCTGTGGCCTCGCGTCGTTCGCGCCGGCTGCGGCCGTCCGGGTCGCACGGACGCTTGGTGAGGCCTCGGGACTCGTGGCGGAGAGGCTGTTCGGATAGGGGCGACTTGTCGGTGGTCGCTGCTTAGATGGATGAGTGGCAGATCTCGAGAACACTCGCAGCGACACGCCGGTATCGGCGATCCAACGCCACGCCGAGCTGGCGCAGACGCTCACGGACCACCGCTGGCGCTACTACGTGCTCGACCAGCCGACGATCTCGGACGGCGACTTCGACCGCCTGATGCGCGAGCTCGAGGCGATCGAGGAGGAGCACCCCGGCCTCCGTACGCCCGACTCGCCGACCCAGCAGGTGGGCGGCGCGCCGTCCACGACCTTCGCCCCGGTCACCCATCTCCAGCAGATGATGAGCCTCGACAACGCGTTCGACCGCGAAGAGCTGGATGCCTGGAACGCGCGGGCCGTCCGGGAGGCGGGCGCGGACGCCGTCGCCGCCTCGGGCTACCTCTGCGAGCTGAAGATCGACGGACTGGCGCTCGACCTCGTCTACGAGAAGGGCCGACTGGTCCGGGCGGCGACCCGCGGTGACGGGCGCACCGGAGAGGACGTCACCACGAACGTCCGGACGATCTCGGCGATCCCCGTCAGCCTGACCGGAGACGCTCCGGACGTGCTCGAGGTGCGCGGCGAGGTCTTCCTGCCTGTGGCGGCGTTCGCCGACCTCAACGCGTCGCTCGTCGAGGCGGGCAAAGCGCCGTTCGCGAACCCGCGGAACGCGGCGGCGGGTTCGCTGAGGCAGAAGGACCCGAGGGTCACCGCGACCCGCCCGCTGTCGTTCCTGTGCCACGGACTGGGAGAGGCGAGCGGAGTCGAGATCGCCACGCTGAGCGAGGCGTACGAGCTGTTGCGCGGCTGGGGCCTGCCGACCAGCGACGAGACCACGCGGTGCGCGACGATCGATGATGTCTGGGCTTTCATCTCCTCGGCCGGGGAGCGCCGCCACACGTTCGCCCACGAGATGGACGGTGTCGTCGTGAAGCTCGACGACCGGCGCCTGCAGGAGCGCTTGGGCGCGACGTCGCGGGCGCCGCGATGGGCGATCGCGTACAAGTACCCGCCGATCGAGGTGACGACGAAGCTGCTGGACATCGCCGTGAATGTGGGCCGTACGGGCAGGGTGACGCCGTACGCGGTGATGACACCGGTCGTGGTGGCCGGCAGCACGGTCTCCCAGGCGACTTTGCACAACGCGTCGGAGGTGAAGCGGAAGGGCGTCCTGATCGGCGACACCGTGGTGCTGCGGAAGGCCGGTGACGTTATTCCCGAGGTCCTCGGCCCCGTGGCTGCCCTGCGCGACGGCTCTGAGCGGGAGTTCGTGATGCCGACCAGGTGTCCCTCGTGCGGCACCGAGCTGCGGCCCGAGAAGGAGGGCGACGCCGACATCCGCTGCCCGAACCAGCGGTCGTGTCCGTCCCAGCTCACCGAACGGCTGTTCCACCTCGCCTCGCGGCAGGCGCTCGACATCGAGGTGCTGGGGTGGAAGGCGGCCCAGGCGCTGTTGGAGGCTGGTCTCGTCACCGACGAAGGAGACCTTTTCGCGCTCACCGAGCACGATCTGCAGCGGAGCCCGTTCTTCACTCGGGCCGGTACGGGCGACGACAAGGGCGCGAAGGTGCTCTCTGCCAACGGCACCCGCCTGCTGAGCGAGCTGGAGGCGGCCAAGACGAAGCCGTTCGCGAGGTTCCTCGTCGCGCTGTCCATCCGCCACATCGGCAAGGGCGTGGCGCCCGATGTCGTGGCCGTCTTCCCGACCATCGAGTCGCTGGAGTCGGCGACCGACGACGAGCTGGGCGGAGTGCCCGGCCTGGGGTCGATCCTCGTGACGTCGATCCGCGAATGGTTCGCGGTCGACTGGCATCGGGAGATCGTCCGGAAGTGGCAGGCCTCCGGAGCGATGCTCGGTACGGAACCGACCGAGGCCGAGAAGGTTCCGCAGACGCTCGAGGGCTTGAGCATCGTCGTGACGGGGTCGCTGCCCGGCTACACCCGCGACGGCGCGACCGAGGCGATCGTGGCCCGGGGCGGCAAGGCGGTCGGTTCGGTGTCCAAGAGCACCGACTTCGTGGTGGTGGGCGAGAACGCGGGATCGAAGTACTCTCACGCGGTGGCGCTCAAGCGGCCGATCCTCGACGCCGCGGGGTTCGAGGTCCTGCTCTCCGGAGGCGCCGAAGCCGCTGCCGGCATGGCCCGCTCGGAGTAGCGCGCTCGTCGGGAACTGATGCGCCGAGCCCGTACTCTGGTGGTCGTGGCCCGACGAGTCTTCACCGACCTCGATCTCAACGCCCACGTCCCTGCCCGGGCGCAGCCCAGGATCGGCGAGTGGGGACCGATCCGTGTCCCCTCGACACGTGCGAAGAAGTGGGCACGCGTGTGGGTATCACTCGCGTTCCTCGTCGCCACCAGCGCCTTGTTCGGGCTCGGCTACTGGGTGTTCACGAAGCTCAACGGGAGCTGAGTCTCAGCGGGCGCCCGCGAGGGTGGCCAGATGCTGGAGCCGGACAAGTTCCACCGGCAGATAGGCCGGGCCGCCGTTGCGTCCGATGACGATCGCCCGACCGCCCGGTAGGGCTGCCACGGCGATCAGCGTGTCGCCCCAGCCGGGCTGCCATTCCGCGGCCAGCTCGGTGGCGTACGTCGAGTCCATCGCCCCGAAGACCGCGAGCTCAGCGCCTTCGATCTCCGGCGCCAGTGCGCTGCTCGCCAGGACCTTTCCGGTCGTCACATCGATGAGGATCGCCCACGTCGAGTGGAACACGATCGGCGACTCCTCGGTGAGGATCTGTCCGGCTTGCTTCGGTTCGCTGGCCATGCGGTTGAGCGTCGCGATGTCGGATTCGACGCCCCAGTCGGAGTGGTAGTGCGACACCCAGAGGACCTTCACTCCCTCCACCTGTGCGCACGCGCTGAGCAGGTTCTCGGGAAGGACCGATCCCGGCAGGTCGAGCATGAAGTCGTCGATGGCGTAGTCAGGGCCGCGATCGATGATCTCCACGGCGTGGATGTCGGCTCCTACACTGCCAAGTGCAGAGGCGACAGCGCCAAGGGACCCTGGCCGGTCGGGGAGCTGGACTCGCAGCAGCAACATGGAGCCCATCCTGGGGTACGGCAGCCCAGAATCCGCGCCGATTCCCACTCTCTGGGCCGCGTAGGCCGCATATTCCAGCGAACGTTTCGCGAACGTAATATCCGCGACATTTTCGACCTGCCGCGTCGACGTCAGCGGCGCGCGTCCCTTACGCATCGACATCCAGCCCGATGGCACGCCGGAAGGCTTCAGCGCCCGTGACGACGACCTCGTACGGCGGTCTGATGAACGCCTCCGTCGTGACGACGAAATCGTCCTGGCGCACGCGTTCGCCCTCGCGGTCAAGCAGCTGGTAGCCGTTCATGATGTACCCGCACTTCTCGCTGACGCGATGGGAGTTCGGATTGTCGGCCCAGGCGCCCGAACGCATCTCGACGGCGCCGAGGTGGTCGAACGCGAACGACAGGATCGCCTGCCGCATGAGGGTGCCGGTGCCGCGGCCTTGGTGGGACAGCCCGAGCCACGAGCCGGTCTCTGCGTGGCGGAGGACGGCGAACTTCTCGGTCTTCATGTCCTGCGCGCCGACCATGATCCCGTCGCGCTCGACCGCCAACAGCGCCGTCCAGCTCTCGGGCGAGAACGCGGACCACGTGCGGTAGTAGAACCGTAGCGACTCGAGCGGCTGGGTCTCGGAGAGGTTCCACGGCATGAGGAAGGGCCGTGCCCCTTTGGCGTGTACGCCTTCGGCGACCAGTTCGGCGACGCGAGGCACGTCCGACTCGCGCATCGCACGCAGCGTGACGGGTCCGCACTCGATGCGCAGACCGAAAGCAGGGAAGATGTCGACCAGTTCCATGACCCCAATCAACCAGGTGCCACCGACATGCCGCCACCGATTTGGGCCCGGACACGGTGACGACGGCCGTCGCCCTAGGATGACGAGTCGACGCTTGAGGAGGTTCTGTGGCGCTCACGCCCGACGACGTCGCCCGGTTGGCCGGGTTGGCGCGGATCGACCTGTCCGATGCCGAGCTGGCGCACCTCGCGCCGCAGCTCGACGTGATCCTGGAGTCGGTGGCCCGTGTCACCGAGGTCGCCGGCGCGGACGTCCCTGCGACATCGCACGCGCTGCCGCTGGTCAACGTCTTCCGTGCCGATGTGGTCACGCCGTCGCTCCCGGTCGAGGCCGTGCTCGCCATGGCGCCGCACGCCGAGGAGAACCGGTTCGCCGTACCGCGCATCCTGGGGGAGGAAGCATGAGCCTCACCACGCGGTCCGCGGCGGATCTGGCCGGCATGCTCACGCGTCGCGAGGTGTCGGCGGAAGAGGTCACGAGCGCACATCTCGATCGGATCGCCGCCGTCGACGCCGACGTCCACGCATTCCTCTACGTCGACTCCGACAGGGCGCTGGCGCTCGCGAAGGATGTCGACACCCGCCGCGCCGCGGGGGAGAAGCTCGGACCACTGGCCGGTGTTCCCGTGGGGGTCAAAGACGTCTTCACGTACGCGGGCGCGCCCACCACGTGCGGCTCGCGGATCCTCGAAGGCTGGATCCCCCCGTACACGTCGACGCTGGTCCAGCGCCTGCTCGACGCCGGCATGATCCCGCTCGGCAAGACCAACATGGACGAGTTCGCCATGGGCTCGTCGACGGAGAACTCCGGCTACGGCGCCACCCACAACCCCTGGGATCTCGACCGGATCCCTGGCGGATCAGGTGGCGGCTCGGCCGCGGCCCTCGTCGCGTACGAGGCCCCGCTCACGCTCGGTTCGGACACCGGCGGCTCGATCCGTCAGCCCGCGTCGGTCACCGGCACGGTCGGGATCAAGCCGACGTACGGCGGAACGTCCCGGTACGGGCTCGTCGCGATGGCGTCCTCGCTCGACACGCCCGGCCCCTGTGGCCGGACCGTCGTCGACGCGGCCCTCCTGCACGAGGTGATCGGCGGTCACGACCCGAGGGACTCGACCTCGATCGACGCACCCCTTCCCGACGTCGTCGGCGCGGCGCGCAGCGGCGATGTACGAGGCATGAAGATCGGCGTCGTACGGGAGCTCGGGGGCGAGGGCTACGCGCCAGGCGTCGAGCAGCGCTTCGACGAGGCCGTGGCCCTGCTCCAGGACGCCGGCGCCGAGGTGGTCGAGGTGTCCTGCCCCCACTTCGAGTACGCGCTGGCGGCGTACTACCTGATCATGCCGAGCGAGGTCTCGAGCAACCTCGCCCGATTCGACGCCATGCGGTACGGGCTGCGGGTCGGCGACGACGGCACCCGATCGGCTGAGGAGGTCATGTCCCTCACCCGTGGTCAGGGCTTCGGCGAGGAGGTGAAGCGGCGGATCATCATCGGCACGTACGCGCTGTCGAGCGGCTACTACGACGCCTACTACGGCTCGGCCCAGAAGGTTCGTACGCTCATCAGCCGCGACTTCGAGGCGGCGTTCGAGATCGCGGACGTGCTCGTCTCACCGACGACGCCGACGACGGCGTTCCGCATGGGGGAGCGTGTCGACGACCCGCTGTCGATGTACAAGGCGGACCTCTGCACGATCCCGTCCAACCTCGCCGGCAACTGCGCGGGCTCCTTCCCGGTGGGGCTCGCCCCCGAGGACGGGCTTCCCGTCGGATTCCAGGTGATGGCGCCACCACTCGCGGAGGACCGGCTGTACCGGGTCGGTGCCGCCCTGGAGCGGCTGCTTCCACACACGCTGGACGCACTGGGCGCCTTGCCCGGCTCCCTCGCCGCGAAGGAGGCCCGCCGATGACCGCCGAGATCCTCGACTTCCGTGACGCGGTGGCTTCGTACGACCCGGTGCTGGGCCTCGAAGTACACGTCGAGCTCAACACCCACTCGAAGATGTTCTGCGGCTGTTCGACCGAGTTCGGCGCTGAGCCCAACACCCAGACCTGCCCGGTGTGTCTCGGGCTGCCGGGTTCGCTGCCGGTCGTGAACGGTGCTGCTGTCGAGTCGGCCATCCGGATCGGCCTCGCGCTGGGTTGCGAGATCGCTCCATGGTGTCGGTTCGCACGCAAGAACTACTTCTACCCGGACATGACCAAGGACTTCCAGACGAGCCAGTACGACGAGCCGATCGCGTTCAACGGCTCCGTCACGATCGAAGTCGATGGCGTCGACTACGTCATCGAGATCGAGCGTGCGCACATGGAGGAGGATGCCGGCAAGCTCCTCCACGTCGGCGGTGCCACAGGTCGTATCCAGGGCGCTGAGTACTCACTGATCGACTACAACCGGGCCGGCGTGCCGCTCATCGAGATCGTGACGAAGCCCATCCGCGGTACGGGCGCCAACGCGCCGGAGGTGGCGAAGGCGTACGTGTCGTTCCTGCGCGACATGCTGCGCTCCCTGGGTGTTTCCGACGTACGGATGGAGCAGGGCTCGTTGCGCTGCGACGCCAACGTGTCGCTCATGCCGAAGGGCACCACGGAGCTCGGCACCCGCACGGAGACCAAGAACGTCAACTCGTTGCGCTCCATCGAGAGGGCGCTGCGGTACGAGATCCGTCGCCAGGCTGCTGTGCTCGCCTCCGGTGGGCGGGTCCACCAGGAGACGCGTCACTGGCACGAGGACGGTGGGTACACCAGCCCGGGGCGCTCCAAGGTGCAGGCCGAGGACTACCGGTACTTCCCCGAGCCCGATCTCGTACCCATCGCTCCGTCGCGGGAATGGGTCGAGCAGCTGCGCGCGACGCTTCCGGAGATGCCGGCCGTGCGCAACAAGCGACTTCAGGCGGAGTGGGGCTTCACTGACCGCGAGTTCGGCGACGTCATCGCGGGGTCCGCGCTCGACGTGATCGAGGCAACGGTTGCTGCGGGTTCATCGGCAGCGGCGGCGCGTAAGTGGTGGCTCACCGAGCTCGCGCGGCGCGCCAACGAGGCGGACCTCGAGCTGACCGAGTTGGCCATCACGCCGGCGCAGGTCGCGGCCGTACAGAAGCTCGTCGACGCCGGCACGATCAACGACAAGCTCGCGCGTCAGGTCATCGACGGCGTACTGGCCGGCGAGGGCGATCCGGAGGATGTCGTCGCGTCCCGGAACCTGGCAGTCGTGTCCGACTCCGGCGCGCTCGAGGCCGCCGTGGACAAGGCGATCGCCGCCGACCCGGACGCTGCCCAGAAGGTACGTGACGGCAAGGTCCAGGCCACCGGCGCACTCATCGGCTCGGTCATGCGGGAGATGCGCGGCCAGGCCGACGCCGCAGCCGTACGGGCGCTGCTGCTAGAGCGCTTGTCCTGAACCCGGGACCTCCTCTCGTACGTCGAGTGGCCACGACACGCCCGGTACGTTCCGCGCGTCGCGCCAGATGTTGGCCCCTCGTTCCAGGGCTGGGTCCCCAGACCGGTTCAGAGCCGCTCCAACGCCATCTCGTGCGTCGAGCGGCCACGACATGCCCGGTACGTG
>DAIPZP010000029.1:0-11555 GCA_036782155.1 Propionibacteriaceae bacterium | reverse complement strand
GTCGATTCCCAGCGCTACGGTCGGCTTGTCGGCCACGGAGTCCTCCTCGAGACGGTCGGCTGCCGACGGCATCCGGCATCGCGACAGATCCTCCCGCACCCGCACTCCCGCCGCAATCAGCGGGCGAGCGCGGCGGCACCATCCGTGCGGTCACAGCGGCGTCGCGGAGCACGGAAGCGGATAGAATCATCGCCGATGACGACACGGGCTGCCTGGACCTGGCCGACACTGCACGCCGGGCAGCGGGCGGTGCTCTTGGACATGCTCATCCACGGGGACATGTCGCGCGCCGAGCTGGCTCGTCGTACCGGTATGAGCCGCGGCAGCCTCACCCGCCTGAGCCGTGACCTCACCGCCCTCGACCTCGTCGAGGAGGGCGAGACCGACGCGCCGCTCGGCCGCGGCCGCCCCGCCGAGCGGCTCCGCCTGCGCCCCGAGGCCGCCCAGTTCGTGGGGTTCAAGCTCACCGGCGAGGCGCTGTACGCGGCGGTCACCGACCTCACTGGCGCCATCCTCGTCACCGAGGAGCACCCGCTCGAGTCCCGCGCCGTCGAGGACGTCATCGAGCTCATGGGACAGGTCGTCGACCGGCAGCGGGAGACGTACGAACGTGTGGCAGCGGTCGGCGTCTGTCTCGCCGGCGACGTGCGCCAGCGCCGCGGGATGACGGAGATGGTCAGCTCGTACTTCCTGGGCTGGGGCAAGGTCCCGATCGAGCGGCTGATCCGCGATCGGACCGGCCTGCCGATAGCCGTCGCGAACGACGTCCAGGCCCTCGCGGCCGCCCACCACTGGTTCGGCGCGGGCCGGGGGCACCGGTCGATGGTGCTCATCGGTCTCGGCGCCGGCATCGGCGTCGGCGCGGTCGTCGACGACGAACTGCTGCAGGGCTCGCGGGGGCGTGCGGGCAAGATCGGCCACCTGCCGGTGGAGTGCTCGGGCCCGACGTGCGACCGCGGCCACGCGGGCTGCGTCTCGGCGTTCGTGACCATCCCGGCGATCACCCGAGCCGCGGGTACGGACAGCCTGGACGCCACCTTCGAGGCCGCCCGGTCCGGCGACCGGCGGGCCCACGAGGCGCTCGTCGCGGCCGCGCGGGGTCTGGGCGCCGTCGGGGCGTACCTCATCAACATGTTCGACCCCGAGAAGGTGATCATCACCGGCGAGGGTCGGGCGGTCGCCGAGTACATCCCGGCGGAGCTCCAGGAGTCCCTGCGCAGCCGGCTCGACCCGGACGCCAAGCCGCTCCAGTTCGACGTGCAGCCGTTCCAGTTCTCCGACTATGCGTGGGCCGCCGCCATCAGCGCCATCCAGCGGCTCGTCTGAGGCCCGTTCCGTGACGGCGGGCGCACGCCGCGGGTCTGCGTCTTCGTCAGCGCTCGCGGACGACGGCGACGCCGCCGGCGGCGAGGGTGATGTGACCGGTGGCTCCGGTCGCGGTCACGAGGTCCTGGCCGGTCGCGTCAACTGTGACGGGGTCCGTCGAGTGGTTGAGCAGGAACAGCCACGCGTGGTCGTCCGAGATACGGCGTACGGCCTCGAGGCCCGGCGCGACCGGGACGTCCGGGGCGATCCCGGCGTCGGTCAGCACGGTCGCGACTAACCGGTCGAGCGAGTCGGCCTCGAGACCGGCCGAGCAGTACCAGGCGGTGCCGGTCCCGACCTCGCGGCGCGTGAGCGCTGGGCTGCCGGTGAGCGGTCCGGATTCGTACCGTCCCACCACCTCGGCGTCGGTGACCACGAGCGACTCGGTCCAGTCCGTGGCGGTCCAGCCGGTGTCCAGCGAGACCCGCTCGTCGGCCTGCAGCGGCAGGTACTCCTCGGCGAACGCGCCCACGAGGTCGCGGAACGCGCCGGGGTAGCCACCCTCCCGCACCCGCGAGTGCTCGTCGACGACGCCGGAGAGGTGGGTGACGAGGACGGTCGCGCCGCCGCGGGCGGCCTCGGCGACCGCCTCGGCGGTCGCGTCGGACGCCAGGTACAGCCCCGGCACGACGACGAGCCGGTAGCCCGATAGGGGAGCCTCAGGGGGCACGACGTCGCTGGTCATGCCGCGGTCGGTGAGTGCCTCGCTCCAGGCGCGCGCAAGGCTGTGCAGCGGGAAGCCGTTCAGCGGCTTCTGCCCGTGGCCCCATGCCCATCCGGACACGTCGTCGGCGAGGATCGCCGCCTGGGCGCCGGCGACCACCGACCCGGCGACCTCGCCGATCCGCTGCAGGATCCCGCCCAGCTCGCACACCTCGCGCCAGATCCGGGTCCGGGTCCCGGCGTGCGGCACCATCGCCGAGTGCCACTGCTCGGCACCGGCGAGAGAGGCCCGCCACTGGAAGAACAGGGCACCGTCGGCGCCCCGTGCGATGTGGGCGAGGCTGTTGCGGACCAGCTCGCCCGGCGCCTTGGCCCGGTTGCGCGGCTGCCAGTTCACCGCACCCGTGGAGTGCTCCATGAGCAGCCACGGCTGACCGGAGGCGAGACCACGGCTGCGGTCGGCGGCGTACCCCAGGTCGCGCTCCCGGCGCGGGTCGGCGGCGATCGTGTAGTGGTCGTTGGCGATGACGTCGAGGTGCGGCGCCCAGCTCGCGTAGTCGGCCACGCTCGGGCGTACGCCCACCATGAGGTTGGTGGTGATCGGCGCCGTGACCCCAGCCTCCCGCAACGCAGTCTTCTCGGCGAGGAAGTGCTCCAGCAGTGCGTCGGAGCTGAACCGGTCGAAGTCGAGCAGCAGACCGGGGTTCTGGGTCGTCTCGGAGTCCAGCGGACAGATCACCTGGTCGAACGACGCGTAGCGGTGGCCCCAGAACGCCGTGCCCCATGCGTCGTTCAGCGCGGCGACCGTCCCGTACCGCTGCTCCAGCCAGCGCCGGAAGTGCTCGGACGACACCTCGCAGTAGCAGTGGCGGTTGCCGCCGCCCAGCTCGTTGCTCACGTGCCACAGGCGCACCGCCGGATGCGTGGCGTAGCGGCGGCCGAGCACGGTCGCGACCCGCGTCGCGTAGTCGCGGAACACCGGCGAGCTCGGGCACCACTGGAGCCGTCCGCCCTGGTGGTAGCGCAGACCGCTGCGGTTGACCGGCAGGATCTCCGGGTGGTCGTGGTGCAGCCAGATCGGGGGTGACGCGGTGGGCGTGGCGAGGTCCACCGCGATGCCGTTCGCATGGAGCAGGTCGATCACCTCGTCGAGCCACCCGAGGTCCCACGCATCGTCGGCGACCTCGAGCAGGCCCCACGAGAAGACGCCCAGCGTCACGATGGAGACGCCGGCCTCGCGCATCAGCCGTACGTCGTCGTCCCAGGTCTCGCGCGGCCACTGCTCGGGGTTGTAGTCGCCGCCGAACGCCAGACCGGGCACCGGCTGCCACGTCGTTGTCATCGCACCTCGAGTCCCGTCGTCACCACCAGGTCGTCCGCGGAGGGACCCGCGGCGAGGATGTAGCGCCCCGGCTGGACCCGCAGCGCACCGGCGTGCAGCCAGTCGGCCGGGGCCTCGGGGAGTCGTACGGCATCCTCCCACACGGCCAGCCGCGCGAGGGGGAACGTCAGCTCGACCGTCCGCTGCTCGCCCGGTTCGAGCCGCACCCGCCGGTACGCGACGAGCAGCCGGCGCGGCGTGGGGATCGGCAGGTCGCCGGGCCCGAGCACGTACAACTGGACGAGCTCTTCGGCCGGCCGGTCGCCGCGGTTGGAGACGCGGACCGTGGCGCGTGCGACGGGCTCGTCGCCCGCCTCGAGCGCCGGGTGGCGCAGCGTCGGCGGCGGGCAGGTGGCGGTGCCGGAGTCGAGACGCACGGCGTCGTAGGAGACAGTCGTGTACGTGCAGCCGTGGCCGAACGCGAAGGCGTACGGATTCGGCTGGTGCCTGTACGTCGCCTGCTGGGCCAGCGTGTCGTAGTCGAACAGGTCCCCGGCCTGGTCGGGGTGCGCCGGCCACGACTGGGTGAGACGCCCCGTCGGCTCACGGTCGCCGGACAGCACGTCGGCCACCCCGCGGCCGAGCTCCTGCCCACCGTGGCTCGACCAGACGATCGTCGCGGCATCCGCGACGCCGGGGCCGAGCACGTACGGGTAGCTCGACACGATCGCCAGCACGGAACGCGGGTTCGCCTCCGCGGCCGTGCGCCACAGCTCCGCGGCCGACTCGGGCAGCCACAGGTGGGGCCGGTCCTCGGTCTCGCGGCCCGCGAGGTGCGGGTCGTTGCCGACGGCGACCACGACCAGGTCCGCGCGCGCCGCGGCCGATGCGGCGTCGGCGAGACCCGAGCGGAGCGTGCGGACGACGAAGCGCTCGGCCTGCTCCAGCACCACCGCCTCGGCCGCGACCAGTCCCGAGTCACGCATCACCCGTAGCCAGCGGCCGGAACCGAGGTGGAGCAGCGACCACGACCCGTCCGGGTGGACGTGACGCCGGAAGGTCTCCTGCACGACCCAGCCGCCGACTCGCTCCGCGTCGGCGCGCGCCGGCCAGGTGCCACCGGTCACCAGCTTCCCGCTGGCGGTCGACCGTAGCGTCAGCACCCCGTCGCCCCAGTCGGTGACGGCGAACCCGGTGTCCGCGGTCGCGTCGGTCGCGGACGCCTGGACCACCGATCCGGTCGCGTCGCTGACGAGGTAGCGGTCGGCCGACACCGACCGCAGCGCCACGTGGTCACAGGAGTCGGCGACCTCGACCTCCGCGTCCGGATACCGCTCCCGCAGTCCGGTGGCGATGCCGACCTCGTACGGCGGTGTGCCGGCGTACCAGTCGGTCAGCACCAGGTCGGCGAGCGGACCCACGACGGCGATGCGCGCGGGCTCGGCCAGCGGCAGCAGCCCAGCTGCGTTGCGCAGCACGACCACCGAGCGACCCACAGCCTCGCGGGCCAGTGCCCGGTGCTCGGGCAGGTCGAGCGACTCCGGGCCGATGCCGCGGTACGGGTCGTCGTCGTCGAGCTCTCCGGTCCGCAGCCGCAGCTCGAGGATCCGCAGCGCCGCCCGGTCGACCTCGTCGGTGGTGAGCAGTCCGAGCCGCAACGCCTCGCGCAGTGCGTCGAGGGTCGGGGCCGAGCTCGCGTCGTCGTCGGTGAAGGAGTCCAGCCCGCTGCGGACGAGCGCGGCCGCGGCATGGACCCGGTCCGGCTCGGTCCGCTGGGAGGTCACGAGGAACGTCGGCGCGCCTGCGTCGGACACCACGGCGAGGGATCCCGGTGCCCACGACCGAGCCTCGGCGACCAGCTCCGGCTGGGTGTGGGCAGGCACGCCGTTCACTCGGTTGTACGAGAGCATGATCCCGCCGGCGACGCCCGCCTCGACGGGCCCGCGGAACGCCGCCAGCTCCTCGGTGTGGAGGGTCCGCAGCGACAGGTTCGAGTCGGTCACCGAGCGGTCGGTCTCGTTGTTGTAGCCGAGGAAGTGCTTGAGCGCGGGCACGGTGCGCCACACCGTCTTGTGGTCTCCGCGCAGGCCGGCGCAGTACGCCGTGGCGAGGAGACCCGTGAGGTGCGGATCCTCGGAGTAGCCCTCCTCGTTGCGGCCCCACCCCGGATGGCGTAGTGGGTTCACGACCGGTGCCCACACGTTCAGGCTCACGGTCGGGTCGGCGGCCCGTTTGGCGCGCACCTCGACCGACGTGACTTCGCCGACCGCGCGCAGCAGGTCGACGTCCCATGTGGCCGCAAGCCCGACGGCCTGCGGGAACACCGTCGCCCGTCCGAGCCACGCGACCCCGTGGAGGGCCTCGCAGCCGGTGTGGAACGCGGGCAGGCCGAGGCGGGGGATGGCGGGTACGAACTGGTGGAGCAGCGACAGTCGCTCGTCGAGCGTCAGCTGCGAGAGCAGGTTGCGGGCGCGGGACCCGATCGGACCGCCGTCGTCCTCGTGGGCCTCACGTCTCGTCGGCGCGATCGTCGTCACCAGGACACCTCCGCCCGGCCGGCGACCGCGGCCACCGCGGCTCCGCCCACGGGACGCAGCGACCACGCCTCGTCGGAGCCCGAGACGGCTGTCGCGCCGGACGCGGTCCACTCGACGCGGTACGTCGCGGTCCGTCCGCCCGGCTCGGTCACCTCGACCTCACGCGCGGTCCCCGCAGGGGCCGGGGTGACGTCGAGCAGCAGACCGTCGAGCCAGGGCCCGTCGGTCCCCTCGACGCGCTCGGTGCGCGGCAGGACGGCGCCGGCCCGGACGTACAGGGGCAGGCTGTCGTAGCCGTGACGCTCCCGGCGCCACACCGGTCCGGTCACGGGCTCACCGCCGAGCAGCGGGGTCCACGTGCCCGCCGGCAGGTACACGTGGACGTCGCCGGCCGCGTCGAACACGGGGGCGACGAGCAGGTCGTCGCCGAGCAGGTACTGCCGGTCGAGGTACGCCGCCGCGGGGTCGTCGGGGTACATGAGAGCCATGGGTCTCATCACGGGCAGCCCGCGTTCGTGGGCCTGGCGGCCGGCGCGCAGCAGGTACGGCAGCAGGCTGAGCTTGAGCTCGGAGAAGCGGCGGGTGACCTCGACGGCCTCCTCGTCGAACGCCCACGGCACCCGGTAGGAGTCGGACCCGTGCAGCCTCGAGTGGCTGCTCAGCAGCCCGAACGCGACCCAGCGCTTGAACACCGCCGGGTCCGGGCTGCCCTCGAAGCCGCCGATGTCGTGGCTCCAGTAGGCGAACCCAGCGAACGCCAGCGACAACCCGCCGCGCAGGGTCTCCGCCATCGACGGGAACGTGCTGGACGAGTCGCCGCCCCAGTGCACGGGGAACCGGTGGCCGCCGACGGTCGCCGACCGGGAGAACACGACGGCCTCGCCGGGCGCGTGCTCGCACAGGACGGCGGTCACGGCCTCGTTGTACAGCTGCGTGTACCAGTTGTGCATCCGCTCCGGGCTCGAGTGGTCGTGCCAGATGACGTCGACCGGGATCCGCTCGCCGAAGTCGGTCTTGAACGTGTCGACGCCCTGCTCGAGGAGGTGCCGCAGGTGCTGCTGATACCAGGCGGTCGCCTCGGGGTTCGTGAAGTCGACCAGGCCCATCCCGGCCTGCCACAGGTCCCACTGCCACACCGACCCGTCCGCGCGCCGGACGAGGTAGCCGGCCCGCTTGGCCTCCTCGAACAGCCGCGAGCGCTGGGCGATGTACGGGTTGATCCACACGCACACCTTCAGCCCCTTGTCGTGCAGCCGCGCCAGCATGCCATCGGGATCGGGGAACACCCGGGTGTCCCACTCGAAGTCGCACCAGCTGAACTCGCGCATCCAGAAGCAGTCGAAGTGGAACACGCTCAGCGGCAGCCTCCGCTGCGCCATGCCGTCGATGAAGCTCGTGACCGTGGCCTCGTCGTAGTCGGTGGTGAAGCTCGTCGAGAGCCACAGCCCCCACGACCACGCCGGCACCTCCGGCGGCCGTCCGACGAGGGCCGTATAGCGCTCCAGCACCCCGGCCGGGTCGCCGCCGGCGATGACGTAGTACTGCAGGCGCTCGCCCCGTACCGAGAACTGCACGTTCTCGACCCCCTCGGAACCCACCTCGAAGCTCACGTGGCCGGGGTGGTCGACGAGCACGCCGTAGCCACGGTTGGTCAGGTAGAAGGGGATGTTCTTGTACGCCTGCTCGCTCGACGTGCCGCCGTCGGCGTTCCAGCAGTCGACGGACTGGCCGTTCTTCACCAGCGGCCCGAACCGCTCGCCGAGCCCGTACACGAGCTCGCCTATCCCCAGGGACAGCTGCTGCGACACGTAGTGCTGCGGGCCGGGGCCACCGAGCGCGTGGGCGATGTCTGCGGCCGGTCCGTCCATCGGGGTGCCGGGCTCGAGGGTGAACTGGGCGATCGACTTCGGACCGCTCGTCGTGAGCGGCACACCGCCGCGCTCGAACGTCAGCGTCCAGTCGCCGGTGCGCGCGATACGGGCCACGAGGTCGCCGCTCGTGAGCGTGGCCTCCTCGTCGCAGACGTGCACCACGCCGACATCGTCGCGCGCGCCGACGAGATCGAACCCGTCGTGGTCGCCGCCGCCGGTGTGGTGCTCGACGCGTACGCCGATCACGTGCGGAAGGGGCGCGGTCAGCGTCACCGTGAGTAGCGGTCGGTTGAGGGTGTCGCCGCGCTGGGTGATGACCTTGCTCGGGGCGAGCACAATGAGCGAGTGCTCGGTCGCCTCGATGTCGTACGCCTCCCGGGCGAAGATCGCCGAGACCCCGTCGCGGAGCCGCCAGAAACCGTTGGTGAACTTCATGCCTCGTTGGTCCTTTCCCCGGGGCCTCGCCCGGGTACGAAGTCATCGGTCGTGAGCCGGCTCGTCGCCGCCGGAGCGTCAGCGCGCAGCACGGTCATCGCCTCACCGACCGCGGCGCTTCGGGCTGGGGCAGACATCGGCCTTCCTCTCGCTGGGCGGCCGCCGGCGTCGGATGCAGACTGGTCGTCTGTCGATGTTCCAGGCGGTCGCCGTCCTGTATTTTGTATCCTGAAGAAACTAAATGTCAAGCGTTTCGCCCTTTGAGGAGGACCCGATGCCGTTCACCGATCTCACCCTTAGCGAGCTCCACGACTATCGCCCGGAGGTCGCCGAGCCCGACGACTTCGACAGGTTCTGGGCCGACACTCTCGCCGAGGCCCGCGATGTCGACGGCGCCGTCGAGCGGGCCGTGGTCGAGAGCCCGCTGACCGCTCTCGTCGTCGAGGACGTGACGTTCCCCGGGTTCGCCGGGGACCCGGTGCGGGCCTGGCTCGTCCGGCCCCGGGACGCCGTGGCGCTGCTGCCGGTCGTCATCGAGTACGTGGGCTACGGCGGCGGCCGGGGGCTGCCCGAGGACCGGCTGCGCTGGGCCGCCAGCGGCTACGCCCACCTGGTCATGGACACGCGCGGTCAGGGCGCGGCGTGGGGCACCGGGGGTGACACGCCCGATCCCCACGGCTCCGACAGCGCGACGCCGGGCTACATGACCCGCGGGATCCTCGCGCCCGAGACGTACTACTACCGGCGGCTCTTCACCGACGGAGTACGCCTTGTTGACGCGGTGGCGCAGCTCGAGGGGCTCGATCCCCACCGGATCGCGGTGACCGGCGGTAGCCAGGGGGGAGGCATCTCCGTGGCGGTCGCCGGGCTCGCGCCGCACGTGCGCGCGGTCATGCCGGACGTGCCGTTCCTCGCGCACTTCCGCCGCTCGGTCGAGCTGACGCCAGAGGCCCCGTACACCGAGATCACCCGCTACCTCGCCGTCCACCGCGGTCGCGCCGAGGCGGTGTTCCGGACGCTGTCGTACATGGACGGCGTGATCTTCGCCCGGCGCATCACCTGCCCCGCGCTGTACTCGGTGGCGCTCATGGACGGGATCGTCCTGCCGTCGTCGGTGTTCGCCGCCTTCAACCACCTTGCGGCCGATGACCGCGAACTCGTCGTGTACCCCTACAACGGCCACGAGGGCGGCGAGGGTTACCAGTGGCAGCGGCAGGCTGCCTGGCTCTCGACGCGGCTCTGATGGGCTCGCGACGAGTCGGGACACCTGGTTGACGAAACCAACCTTTCCATGTTTAGTGTTCCCAAGGAACAAAATCAGGCCCGGACAGTTTCGGGCGGAGCACTGGACGTCACGAGGGAGTGAGACGGTGGAACGACACCCGTACCAGCGAGGCCGTACGTCCGCCGTCACGGCGAGAGGCGCCTGCCGGTGACCGCGCCGCCCGTCGTCACAGACCAGCCCTCGCGGATCGCGCGGGGCCGGGGTGCGACGTCGCGCCGGGGGTCGAAGAAGCTGTTCCTCAGCATCGTGCCCCTCCTCGTGCTCGTCTTCCTGTTCTCCTACTTCCCGCTGTACGGCTGGGTCTACTCGTTGTTCGACTACCGGCCCGCCCGCGGACTGTCCGGCAGCAAGTTCGTGGGTCTGCAGTGGTTCCAGCTGCTCGTCTCGTCACCGACCCAGGTCTCCCAGATCGTGCAGGTGATGGCGAACACGCTCGGCATGAGCTTCCTCGGCATCGCCTCGTCGGTGCTTCCGCTCGCCTTCGCGGTGTTCCTCAACGAGGTCCGCTGGAAGTGGTTCCGCAACACAGTGCAGACTCTCACCACGCTGCCGAACTTCATCAGCTGGGTGCTCGTCTACATGATCGCCTTCTCGATGTTCTCGAGCACCGGCCTGGTCAACAACGTGCTCGTGAGCTCCGGGATCATCACCATCCCGGTGAAGTTCCTCGACTCCGACACCCACGTCTGGCTCACGATGGCCGGCTGGGGGATCTGGAAGACCCTCGGGTGGGGCGCGATCTTGTACCTCGCCGCGATCTCCGGGATCGACCAGGCGCTGTACGAGTCGGCGAAGGTCGACGGCGCGGGCCGATTCCAGACCATGTGGTACATCACGGTGCCGCAGCTGATGCCCACGTACTTCGTGCTGCTCATGCTCAGCGTCGCGAACATCCTCAACAACGGGATGGAGCAGTACTACGTCTTCCAGAACGCGTTCAACAAGACCCACATCCAGGTCCTCGACCTGTATGTCTACAACGTCGGCATCACGGGCAACAGCCTGTCCCTCGCGACCGCGGTCAGCATGCTCAAGAGCATCGTCTCGGTCGTCCTCCTGCTCACCGTCAACGCGATCGCCAAGCGCGTCCGCGGAACATCGATCGTCTGAGGGGACACGAGATGGCTACGACCACGACGACCCCGCGCGGGACGCAGCGCTCCGTGCGCGACCTCGGATTCACGATCTTCAACTACGCCGTGTTCCTGCTGCTCGCGCTCGTCTGCGGCTACCCCTTCTACTACCTCATCATCAACTCGATCAGCGCCAACGACGTCTCGGCGCTCGGTGACGTGCGGTGGTGGCCGGTCGGGCTGCAGTTCTCGAACTACCGGCAGGCGTTCTCCCTGCAGGGGCTCCCGCAGGCGGCTCTGGTGTCGGTGGGCCGCACGGTCCTCGGAACGGCCGCGACCGTCCTCGCCTCGGCCTACCTGGGCTTCATGTTCACCCAGGAGCGGATGTGGAAGCGGGCGCTGTGGTACCGCCTGGTCGTGCTGACGATGTACTTCAACGCCGGCCTCATCCCCGTGTTCCTCATCATGAAGGTGCTGGGGCTGACCAACAACTTCCTCGTGTACCTGCTGCCGTTCGTGGTCCAGCCGTTCTTCATCATCCTCGTCAAGACGTACGTGGAGTCGTTGCCCACATCGCTGGAGGAGGCGGCCGAGGTGGACGGGGCCAGCGTCTTCAAGATCTTCTGGCAGATCGTCCTGCCCAACATGACGCCGATCCTCGCGACGATCGCGATCTTCTCCGCGGTCGCCCAGTGGAACAGCTTCCAGGACACGCTGATCTACGTCACCGACCAGAGCCTGTACACGCTCCAGTTCTTGCTCTACATGTACATCAACCAGGCGGCCAGCCTTGCCCAGGCGGCCCAGCAGGCGGGCGGAAACATCGGCGCGATCGCGTCGGCAGCCACGTCGCAGACCGCGACCTCGATCCGCACCACGGTCGCCGTCGTCGTGGTGGCCGGGACGCTGCTCGGGATGGCCGGACGGGTGAGCGTCGGGGCGGTGCTGGCATTCGTCTTCCTTGTCCAGGTGCTGACCGGGCCGGTGATGACCGCAACCGAGGTG
>DAIPZP010000028.1:2807-11833 GCA_036782155.1 Propionibacteriaceae bacterium | reverse complement strand
AGGGATTATGAGTCCCGTGCTCTGACCGGCTGAGCTACCGCCCCGGAGCGAGGGGAGTCTATCGGGCATCGGCTCCAGGCTTGATTGACAGCACACTGTCAACTATGCTGACAGCACACTGTCAAGGAGGACCATGACGAAGATTCTCGTGTACGTGACGGACACGCTCGCCGACTGGGAGCTCGGGTACGTGCTCCCGGGGCTGGCGATGGCGAACGGGATGCAGGAGCGGTTCGAGGTCGTGACCGCCGGAACGAGCACCGATCCGGTGACGACGAAGGGCGGTCTGACCGTCGTCCCCTCGACGAGCCTGGCCGACACCGATCCGGCTGAGGTGGACATGCTCATCATCCCCGGTGCAGACACGTGGGCCGCGGGACATGACGAGGTCCTCGCCCTCGCGTCGGACCTTGTCGCAGCGGGGAAGCCGGTGGCTGCGATCTGTGGCGCCACGCTCGGGCTGGCGCGAGCCGGGCTGCTGGACGACCGTCCCCACACGAGCAATGCGCCCGACTTCCTGGCCATGGCGCCAAACTACCGCGGCGCGGACCGGTACGAGGTCGCGAAGGTCGTCTCGGACGGCACGGTCATCACGGCGCCCGCGACGGCTCCGATTGACTTCGCACGAGCCGTCTTCGAGCGCCTCGACGCCTTCCCAGCTTCAGTCCTCGAGGCCTGGTACGGGCTCTACACCACCGGCGAGCGCCGCTACTTCGACGCCCTCGTCGGGGGCGGGCAGTGACCCGTACCGCCGAGGGTGACGCGCTGACCGCCCTGGTCCTGCCCGCGTTCGAACTCAACGGCGAGTTCCTCGCCGCCGCCCACGACATCGCGACGCCACATGGCCTGACGCCCGCCTGGTGGCAGGTGCTCGGCGCCACACTGGACGACGCGCTGCCGGTCGCCGAGATCGCCCGCCGGGTCGGTCTCGGACTGGCCCGTCAGAGCGTCCAGCGGGTCGCGGACATCCTCGTCGCCAAGGGGTGGGCGGCGTACGTGCCGAATCCGCGGCACACTCGGGCGAAGCTCCTTGAGCCGACCGCCGCCGGACGAGACGTCATCACCTCGCTGCGCGAGGAACAGCATGCCTGGTCCAACGCCGTCGGGGAGGACGTGGGCCTCGACGACCTGGAGCGAGCTCTCGACATCGTTTCGCGCGTGATCCGGGCCTCGCGGCGGTACCGTGGTGACCAATGACGACGGGGGATCGTCATGGTGCAGACAGCCACGAGTGCCGAGTGCGAGCCGAGGGATGAGAGATCTCTAGCGCCTATGAGGTCTCGGCTCCGGTCGTGTCACTCTGCACCTAGCCTGGATGTGAGGAAAGTATGCCAAGCCCGTGGATTGTTGTCGTCGTGGCGGTGAGCCTTGTCGCCACGTTCGTTGCCGTCGTGAGGATCGCCCGAGCGCAGGCCGAGGATGTTCGGACGCTTCCCAAGACCGCGTGGTACGTCATCGCATTCATACCGATCCTGGGAGCGATCGGGTGGGCCTGGTTGGGCCGGCCCCACCATGTCCAGCCCGGCAAGCGTGTCGCCAAAGACCGGGAACACCGGGGGAAGCCACAGAAGATCACGCCAGATCGTCAGATGATCGTCGACCGGCTCACCAGCGATGTACGAACTCGCGAGGCCCGGACCAGTGGGGTTACGGCTGGTTCCCCGGGGAGCCCGGGAAACCTGGCCGCACTACCCCAACACGAAGAACGGCGTCTTCGCGCCAGGTCGGCACCGAGTGCCGTCGAACCCTCGGCCAAATCGCCCGCCACCGCGTCGTACAGCGACGAGTAGCAGGTCGGACCTGACTCGTCCGCCCAGTTCCCGGCGCACGGGGTTACAGCCGGGAGTTGGTCGTCGGAGCTCCCGCCTCACTGGGAGATGCCGATCCACCCGGCGTGGCGCCGGAAGGCGACGGGCTCGGGCTGCCCGAGGTGGACGGACTCTGGGACCCTGAGGGCGACGGCGACCCTGACGACGGCGAGGCTGACTGCGGTGACGGCGACGCTGACTGCGGCGATGGCGACGCTGACGGGGGCGGAGATCCGGACTGCGGCGACGAGGGCGGGGGAGTCGTGGGCAACGGGGGCGGTGCCTGAGTCTGCGGCGACTGGCTGAACAGCAGGATCGCCATGAGTATCGCGAGCATCGCGATGAGGATCATGACCAGCCACGAGGCGAGGATCGAGACCCGTCCCGCCCGGTCATGACGACCCGGCCACGGCAACGGCCACAGCCTCGACAAGCCCGGCTGAATCCGGTCGATCCAGTGCAGCGCGTAGTCCGGACCTGACGGCTGACCCAGATGCGGCAGCCGGGCGAGGCTGACCTCGTCGAGCAACCGCTGTGCTTCGGCGGACGCCCCTGGAGTACCGTCGTACGCCAACGCGACCCACGGCGCCAACGGCTGCTGGCCGGGCGCGACCGGGTCGTCGTCCTCCGAGCGGAACTTGTGAGCCAGCCGGCCCTCGTGCTGCCCCTGTCCACCGCGCGCGACGACCGTGTCGATGTGCATCGCGTTGACCTGGCCGGCGAGCCGGTCACGCGCCGCCGCGTCCTCGGCTGCGCCGGAGGACAACAGGACGAGCATGACCACGGTTCCGAGCTCGTCATGCGCGAGGTACGTGACGCCGCTCGGCGCTGCCAGGAGCCGCGAGTCCAGCCAGAAGTCGCCGATCTTCGGAGGATCGGTCGGCAACAACGGTGACGACAGCTCGTACGGCTCATCCCCGCCGGGCGGCTGCGGTGGCGTCGTCATGGTCCTCGTCTCGGGTCGGGCGCCCCGACGTCCCGCGAGGCAGTACCAATGATGCCCATCATGCCCGACGCCCGGATTGCGGCGTCCATCCGCAGGCGGTTCACAGGCTGGCTGACAGGGCGCTCACCCAGTGAGCCGGTATCGTGGGCGAGGCGCCGTACGGCCCCGCGACCCAACCCATGGGGGAGAACAGTGACCAACCAGCCGCCAGCCTCTGGTCCGCTCACGACCGAGCAGGCCGCCCGACTGCTCACGGACGCTATCGCCCAGGTCCAGCGCGTCATCGTCGGCCAGGAGCACATGGTGGAGCAGCTCATGGTCTCGCTCCTCGCGAAGGGGCACACACTGCTCGAGGGCGTGCCCGGGGTCGCGAAGACCCTGGCCGTACGGTCGTTCGCGACGGTGGTCGGCGGGGAGTTCGCCCGCATCCAGTTCACGCCCGACCTCGTACCGTCCGACATCGTCGGCACCCGCATCTACTCCGCGTCGAAGGAGAAGTTCGACATCGAGCTCGGCCCGGTGTTCGTGAACTTCGTCCTCGCCGACGAGATCAACCGTTCGCCCGCCAAGGTGCAGGCTGCGATGCTCGAGCTGATGGCGGAGCAGCAGGTCTCGATCGCCGGGAAGACCTACCCGGCGAAGAAGCCGTTCATCGTCATCGCGACCCAGAACCCCATCGAGTCCGAGGGCGTGTACCCGCTGCCCGAGGCCCAGCGCGACCGGTTCCTGCTCAAGGTCGACGTGCCGTACCCGCGCGGCAACGAGGAGTTCGAGATCCTGCGCCGCATGTCGGTCAGCCCGCCGCAACCCTCCCCGGTCCTCAACCCCGAGCTCGTCCGCCAGCTGCAGGACAAGGCGTCGAACATCTTCGTCCACAACCTCGTTGCTGAGTACATCGTGCGGCTCGTGCTCGCCACGAGGACTCCCGCCGAGTTCGGCATGCCCGACCTGGTCCCCGTGATCTCCATCGGCTGCTCGCCACGAGCCACGCTGGGCCTGGTCGCGGCATCACGGGCACTGGCCCTCATCCATGGGCGTGACTACGTGCTCCCCACCGACGTCCAGTCGGTGGCCAAGGACGTGATGAGCCACCGCATCGTCCTCGGCTTCGACGCGGTCGCCGACAACGTCTCCACGGCCCAGGTCGTCGAGCGGGTCCTCGCCATGGTGCCGCCGCCCACGCCCGTGTGGAACCAGCCCCAGCAGGCCGGCGCTCCACGCCAGACCCCGGCGTTCCACAACTGATCCATGAGCCAGCCGGGCTTCGCACCGCCGTCGGGGCAGCCGGCCGCCTCGGTACTCGCCGAGCCGGCGGGCCCGTCGCTGCCCCTGAACCAGCTGGCGCCCGAGGCTGCGCTGCGGCGCCTGGAGCTGGCGATCGTCCGAAAGCTCGAGGGATTCCTCCACGGCGACCACATGGGTCTGCTGCCTGGGCCCGGCTCCGACGTCAACGACGCCCGCCCGTACCAGCCGGGCCAGGACGACGTACGGATGATGGACTGGGCGGTCACGGCACGTACGACGATTCCCCACGTCCGCGACACGATCGCCGATCGTGAGCTGGAGGTGTGGGCGCTGCTCGACGTGACCCCGTCGATGAACTGGGGCACCGAGGGCGTCACCAAGCGCGACCTCGGTATCGCGGCGATCGCCACGATCGGCTTCCTGAGCCAGCGTATGGGCGACCGTTTCGGCGGGATGATCATGCGCCCCGACGGTGTACGGCGGATGCCGGCACTGTCGGGACGTACCGCCCTGTACGGACTGCTCCGCCGGATGCTCACCGAGCCGATCGTGCACGACCACGCGCCGGGCACGATGACGTTGAGTGACGGCATCGAGCAGATGGCCCGTACGCAACGGCGCCGCGGCCTACGCGTCGTCGTCTCCGACTTCCTGGAGCCGGGGGACTTCGAGCTCGACGCCAACATCGAGCCCGCGTGGGAGCGGTCCCTGCGGCGGTTGGCCGTACGGAACCAGGTGATCGCCATCGAGGTCGTGGACCGTCGCGAGATCGAGTTCCCCGATATCGGCGACCTGTTGATCCGGGACCCCGAGACCGACTTCCAGCGGTACGTGAACACGTCGGACGCGGCCGCCCGTGCCCGGATGGACGCCGCGAGCGCCGCTCAGCGGGAACGGATCCGCATCGCGCTGCGCCGAGCCGGCGTCGGACACATCCAGTTGCGTACCGACAGAGACTGGGTGCAGGACATCGCGCGGTTCGTGCTCGCCTACCGCCGCGTCGCCGGCCAGCTGCACCAACCGCCACAAGGAGTCAGCACGTGAGGTCGCTCGCGTTGCCAGTCACGGGGTTCATCGACCCCGGGCGACTGTGGCTGCTCGCGATCATCCCGCTGCTCGTGGCCGCGTACATCGTGCTGCTGCACCGCAAGTCGAGCGGGGGCATCCGCTTCACGAACACCTCGGTGCTGGCGAAGGTGCTCCCGAAGCAGTCGCAGTGGCTCCGCCACGTCACGGTGGGCCTGGCACTACTCAGCCTCGTCACGCTCATCGGCGCCTGGGCGAGGCCCAACGGGATGGACAAGGTGCCGCGAGAGCGGGCCACGATCGTCCTCGTCATCGACGTGTCGCAGTCGATGACCGCGACCGACGTACAGCCCACGAGGCTCGACGCCGCCAAGACGGCGGCCAAGGCGTTCGTCGCGTCACTGCCCACCGCGTACAACGTGGCCCTCGTCTCGCTGTCGGGCAACCCGTCCGTACGGGTCCCGCCGATCACCGACCGCGCCGCACTCAACCGGGCGATCGATGCGCTGCAGCCGCAGGACGGCACGGCGATCGGGGACTCCATCAAGGCAGCCTTGGCCGCCCTCGACCAGGCGCCCAAGGGCAACAACAACACGCCGGCGCCCGGCATGATCGTGCTGTTGTCGGACGGAGCGAACAACGCGGGGCAGGCACCGTTGCAGGAGGCGCAGGACTCCGCCAAGCGCAGCGTGCCCGTCTACACGATCTCGTACGGCACCGACAACGGCTACGTCGATCTCGACGGCCAGCGCAGCCGGGTGCCGCCGGACCCCGCGACGCTGAAGGCGATCGCGAGCGAGACCAAGGGCCAGGAGTACAGCGCGGACAACGTGTCGCAGCTCAAGAACGCCTACCAGTCCATCAAGTCGGAGGTGGGCTACGAGGGCAAGGTGAAGGAGATCACCGCCACGGCCGCAGGAGTGGGACTCGTGTTCGCACTCCTCGCCGCGCTCGGTGCCCTGACCCTGGGAGCGAGGTGGGCATGATCCCCACCGACTACTACTTCCCGGAGCGGTTGTGGGCGCTCCTCGCGGTGCCGGTGCTGGCGGCTGTGTACGTGGCGCTTGCCTGGCAGAAGGGCCGCGCGGGCACCCGCCGAGCCCCTGGCAGTCTCGAGCTGCTCGTACGTAGGCAGGCGGCATGGAAGCGTCACGTCGCCGTCGCCGCCTCGATCCTCAGCCTCGCCTCGCTGGTCATCGCCTGGGCCATGCCGCGCGGCTACACGCTGGTGCCGCGCGACCGCGCCACTGTCGTGATCGCCATCGATGTGTCGAAGTCGATGGAGGCCACCGACGTCAAGCCCACCCGCCTTCAGGCGGCGCAGGCGGGCGCTGAGGACTTCCTTCAGATCCTGCCCGCCGGGTTCAACGTCGCGCTGGTGGCGTTCGCGGGAACGGCGTCCGTGATCGTGCCGCCCACCACCGATCGTGGCACGGTGCTCGCCGGCATCCAGAACCTCCAGCTCGCGCCGTCCACGGCGATCGGCGAGGGGATCTACACCTCCTTGGACGCGCTCGCGCTCGTCCCGGAGGACCCGAACCACCCCGGGGACACGCCGCCGGCGGCGATCGTGCTGCTGTCCGACGGCGCGTCCAATCTGGGCCGCAGCTCGGCGACGGCGGCCACGGATGCGAAGAAGAAGGGGGTGCCCGTCTACACGATCGCGTACGGCACGGCCGGGGGTTACGTCGTCGATTCCCGCGGCCAGCAGCAGCCGGTGCCCGTCGACCACGCCGAGCTGCAGAGGATTGCCGACAACTCTGGCGGCAAGAAGTTCTCGGCCGCCTCGGCCGGCGAGCTCAAGCAGGTCTACGACACCATCGCCCACCAGATCGGGTACGAGAAGGTCGAAGCCGAGATCACCGAGAAGTACGCAGGCATCGCGACGATCTTCGGGATCATCGCCGCGTTGGCGGCCGTCTCGCTGGGAGCCCGCTGGCCGTGATCGATGTCGGGGGGCGGATCGACGAGGTTCGTGCGGAGATCGCGGCGGCATGCGCCGAAGCAGGGCGAGATCCTGATGAGGTGCGGCTGCTTGCGGTGACGAAGACGCGCCCGGCGCAGACCGTACGGGACGCGTACGCCACCGGGTGCCGGTGGTTCGGGGAGAACCGGCTGCAGGAGCTGCGTGACAAGGCTGCCGAGCTGTCCGACTTGGGTGATCTGACCTGGTCGGTCATCGGCCACGTACAGCGCAACAAGGCAGCTGTCGTCGTCGACCTGGCCGCCGAGCTGCAGTCACTCGACTCTTTGGAGTTGGCCGCCGACCTCGATCGTCGGCTCGACGCTGCTGGGCGGACGCTGGACGTCCTCGTGCAGGTCAACACCTCTGGCGAGGCGACCAAGTCAGGGCTCACGCCCGACGAGGCCGACGACTTCACCCTCGCGCTCCGGAGTCACACCCGGCTCGTCCCGAAAGGGCTCATGACGATCGCGCTGCCGTCGACCGACGACCGCGAGGTCGCCGCGTGCTTCGACGAGCTGGTGGCGGTACGGGACAGGCTGCGCGATCGCGACGGCGGTGGCTGGGACGACCTGTCGATGGGCATGTCCGATGACTTCCGGCTTGCCATCGCGCACGGGTCGACGTGCGTACGGATCGGGTCGGCCCTGTTCGGCCCGCGCGACTGAGCAGCGACTAGACCGCGCCGCCGGGCTTGCGATAGGCGAGCGCAGCCAGCGCCGCGGCGCCGAGCACGATGAGGATGCCGAGCGCGATGTGTACGGGGGCGACCTTGGCTTCACCCAGCCCGATCTGCACGATCATGAGCACGGCGACGCCGCCCGCGTGCATCACCAGACCCTTGCTACCGCCCTTGCGGAACCAGACATAAGCGGCGATCGTGGCCGTGATCATCGCGAGCAGCGAGAGATATCCCACCCCGCCGTGTACCGCGATGAGTTTCGCGACCTTGGCGGCGGTCAAGATGACCAGCACGGCCTGGATCAGCGTGAAGACGGCCGCCAGCGCTGACGAGAGGCGAAGCACGATCAGTGACCGCGACGAAGTCAGTTCCATGGGTGACACCCTAGCCAGCCTCCGGATGACGCATCTCGAGGTTGTCGATCGCCAAGACCGCTACGTCGCCCGCGGGGTTGAACTCGAACACCTGCGCGAGGAACGACAGCTTGGCGTTGAGCGATGCCACGATCGTGTCGGCACGGCGGAAGCCGTGTCCCTCACCCTCGTACATGACGAGCGCAACGGGCAGGCCTTTCGCCCGGACGGCTGCTGCCATCTCGCGAGCCTGGCTCGGCGGTACGACCCGGTCGTCGGCCCCCTGCTGGAGCAGCATGGGCGAGTTCAGCCGATCGAGGTGGTGGATCGGGGAGCGCTCCTCGTACAGGTCCTTGCCGTCGGGCCAGGGCGCGACGAGCCGGTCGGTGTAGTGGGCCTCGAACTTGTGGGTGTCGGTGGCCAGGGTCGCGAGATCGCTGATGCCGTAGTCGGACAGGCCGGCACCAAACACGTCGCTCGTGACGAGTGCCTGCAACGTCGTGTAGCCGCCCGCGGAACCGCCCATGATGGCGATCCGTGACGGGTCGGCGAGTCCTCGCTCGACCACCACGCGTACAGCGTCGACGCAGTCCCGCACGTCGATGACTCCCCACGTGCCCCACAGCCGGTTCCGATAGGCCCGGCCGTAGTGGGACGAGCCGCCGTAGTTCACATCCAGCACGCCGATGCCGCGGCTCGTCCAGAACTGGTTCGCGAGGTTGAGATCGGCGTACGAGAAACTCGTCGGGCCACCGTGGGACCTGACGATGACCGGGGGCAGCTCGCCATCGGGAGCCACAGCATCGGGGTTGCTCGGCGCGTACCACCAGGCGTGCACGGGGCCCTCGGGCCCTTCCCAGGTGATCTCTTCTGCGACGGACGAGAAGGGGAGAGTCGTCTCCGAGCTTCGTCGCAGCGTGAGGATGGAGTTGCCGGCCCACTCGATGATCGCCAGCTCCCCGGGCGCATCGGCATGTCCGATCCGCGCCACCGCGCGTGGCCC
>DAIPZP010000028.1:0-2707 GCA_036782155.1 Propionibacteriaceae bacterium | reverse complement strand
GCCGTCGGCATCGGCGACCACGAGGCGCGTCGCGTCCCACGGCATGTCCGGGTGGTCCCACTCGAACCACGCGAACCGTCCGTCGTCGGCCACGGCGGGCTGCGAGTAGAAGTCGGCGCCGGACGCGAGCAGGGTGCCGCCATCCGCGTTGTCGCCGTCCAGGTCGAGCCGTACGAGCGTGTTCACGCAGTCGATGTCGGAGTTCGTGTGGTCCTCGCGGACGGCGTACACGGAGCGGCTGCCGGGCACGACGACCAGCCCTCCGTACCGCAGCGGTCCTGCCGGAGTGATCGGCCGCGGCGGGGCCCCGTTCGCGATCACATTCACGACCTGCGTGCTGAACTCGACGAACGCGGCGACCCCGGCCGCGACTGAGAAGGCGCCGCCGCCGTACTCATGCACCGCGGACCGCACGTTGTGGTCCGGCGTCAGCTCGGTCCGGACCCCGTCCGCATCCAGCCGCCACAGCGATGCTCGCCCTTTCTGCGAAGCGTGGCTCTCGACCCAGTACACGTCGTCGCCGTCGACGCAGCCACCTACGAGACCGACGGCTTCAGAGGTGATGAGGTCGGTCGAGACGGGCGACGGCCAGGATCCGTACGGTGCGGTGACGGGCATGCCAGCGAGCCTACGGGTGACCTCGGACAGACGCATCGCCATGGCGCACTGGTGCTGGTGTGGCGGATGGGACAGAATGGGCACAGTTCCTCTCGACTCGAGGCTGCTGGGGAAGGCACACCTGGACCTGGGAGGAACGATGAGCCTGACCCGCGGAGTGTTCTACATCCACTCCACACCGTCGGCGCTTTGCCCGCACATCGAGTGGGCGGCGTCCGGCGCATTTGGCATGCCCGTACGGCTCGACTGGATCCCACAGCCCGCTGAGCGCTCGAGCTATCGGGCGGAGTACTCGTGGCAGGGCCCCATAGGCACCCCAGAGAAGGTCGCCTCCGTGCTCTCGCGCTGGGACCGGATCCGTTTCGAGATCACCGAAGAGCCCACGTCCTTCTCGGAGGGCAGCCGCATCAGCTACACGCCGAGGCTCGGGTTGTTCCGCGCCCAGACCGGCCTCACCGGCGACATCGTCGTGCCTGAAGGCCGGCTCAAGACCGCGCTCCTCGCCGACGCGCTCGGCACGAAGCCGCTGGGTGTCTCGGTCGCCGAGCTCCTCGGAGCCCCCTGGGACGACGAGCTGGAGCCCTTCCGCTACGCGGGCGAAGGCGCTCCGGTGCGCTGGCTCCATCAGGTGGTCTAACGCACCCTAGGCTGTCGCCGTGGAGTCACGGCGCATCGAGTTCGCGAGACCGGACCGGTTCGTCGCCGGTGCCGCGGGCGAGGGGGAGCAGCGCCGGTTCTACATCCAGATCCGTGAGGGAAGCCTGCTCGCGACCGTCGCCATCAGCCGCGGACAGCTCACGATGCTCGCGCTCCACCTCGGCACGGTCCTCGACGAGGTGAGCCGTCTGGGCGCGGTGGACACCGCCGAGGCTGACCGTACGGTCGATTCGGGTCCGCTCGAGGTGCCGTTGTTCGCCCTGTTCAGCGCGAACGAGCTCCAGGTGGGATGGGATCCGGTCGCCGGGATCGTGAGGGTGACCCTGTCGGACCAGGACATCGACCCTCCGTACAGTCTCGACGTCCTTCTCACCCCCAAGATGGCCCGGCGCTTCGGTACGCGGGCGAACCGGGTCGTACGGGACACCCCGGCCTGCCCACTGTGCAGCCAGCAGATCGCGCCGGAGGGCCACGTCTGCCCACGGCTCGACGGCTACCGTGCGTTCCGCTTCTGAGCGCTAGGCTCGCCCGCCATGAAGTCGTGGTCGTCGCCCTCCCTGCCGTCACCTGTTCCCGGTACCCGGGCGAACCTCACCGCGTACGACACCGCGAGCGGCGCAGTCGTCCCCATCGGGCCGGCGAGCGGCACGGCCAGGCTGTACGTGTGCGGCATCACGCCGTACGACGCGACCCACATGGGACATGCGTTCACGTATGTGACGTTCGACCTCCTCAACCGCGCGTGGCGTGATGCGGGCCTCGACGTCGCGTACACGCAGAACGTCACCGACGTCGACGACCCCCTGCTCGAGCGCGCCACCGCCACCGGGGTCGACTGGATCCAGCTCGCCGAGGACCAGACCGACCTGTTTCGCCAGGACATGACGGGCCTACGCGTGATCCCGCCGAAGACGTACGCCGGCGCCGTCGAGTCGATCCCCGAGGTGATCGCGCTGATCCAGCGCCTCGCCCATGCCGGCTACGTCTACCAGGTCGACGACGAGTACGCCGACTGGTACTTCACGACCAACCGCGCTGCGGAGTTCGGGGACGTGTCCTCGTACGACCGGGCGAAGATGCTCGAGGTCTTCGCGGAGCGGGGCGGCGACCCTGACCGGGTCGGCAAGCGCGACGCCCTCGACTGCCTCGTGTGGCGGATGGCGCGCGACGGCGAGCCGTCATGGGAGAGCCCGCTCGGCAGGGGCCGTCCTGGCTGGCACATCGAGTGCACCGCGATCGCGCTGGAGTCGCTCGGCGAGACCTTCGACGTACAGGGCGGCGGCACCGACCTCGTGTTCCCTCACCACGAGATGTGCGCCGCGGAGGGGATCGCGGCGACCGGGAAGCCGTTCGCCAGCGCGTACGTGCACGTGGCGATGGTCGGTCTCGACGGCGAGAAGATGAGCAAGTCCAAGGGCAACCTCGTGCTCGT
>DAIPZP010000027.1:8902-11846 GCA_036782155.1 Propionibacteriaceae bacterium | reverse complement strand
CCATAGGCCCCAGTCGGCAAGGAACGCGATGACACGTACGCGCTGCCATACTCCCCTTCGGCAACGCTCACGCATCGATACGCCTAGGCTCGCCTGTCGTGGAGAAGATCATCCTTGACTGCGACCCTGGCCATGACGACGCGATCGCGATCCTGCTGGCAGCCGGAAACCCCGAGATCGACCTGCTGGCCATCACGACCGTGGCCGGCAACCAGACTCTGGAGAAGGTGACCCGGAACGCGATGGCGGTGTGCGCGGCCGGCGGCATCACCGTCCCGATCGCCGCGGGAGCCGCAGGTCCATTGGTGAGGCCGCAGTACGTGGCCGAGGACATCCATGGCGACTCAGGGCTCGACGGACCCGTACTGCCCGCCGCCACTCTCGAGCTGGATCCGCGCCACGCCGTCGACGTCATCATCGACATCGTCATGTCGGAGGAGCCGGGCACCGTGCACCTCGTGCCGACCGGTCCGCTGACCAACATCGCACTCGCGATGCGCAAGGAGCCGCGGATCGTCGAGCGAGTGAAGTCAGTCGTCCTTATGGGTGGCGCGTACACGAGAGGGAACGTCACCTCGGCCGCCGAGTTCAACATCTACGTGGATCCCGAGGCCGCCGAGGTCGTGTTCGCGGCTGACTGGGACGTGACGATGGTCGGTCTCGACCTCACCCACCAGGCGACGGCCACCCCGGACGTCATCGAGCGCATCGCCGCCGTGGGCGGACCGCTGGCGACGTTCGTCACCGACATGCTCGGCTTCTTCCGGTCCACCTACCTCGAGCGGTTCGGCTTCCCCGATCCCCCGGTCCACGACCCGTGCTGCGTGGCCAAGCTCATCGACCCTGCGGTGTTCGCCACGCGTGACGCGTTCGTCGCCGTCGAGCTCACCGGTCGCTGGACCTCCGGCATGACCTACACGGTCTTCGATCCGGAGCTGTCGGTGCCGGAGGTACGGGAGGCAGCCGCCGGCCGTCGCCGTACCAAGGTCGCCACCACGCTCGACAAGGACCGCTTCTGGGACCTCGTCGTCGACGCGCTGGGACGTCTCACCCAGGCATAGCCGGGGGCGCGGCTCAGATCAGACCGCGCCGCGCGAGCACGTTGGGGACGTCGACCATGGGGTCCATGTCGCGGCCGGCCCAGCGGCGCCAGGCGGCGACCGGGCCGCTCGGGACGCGCAGCGGAGCCCACGGCTGAGCGCCACCGGATGCCAGCGCTTCAGCGAGCTGGAGGCCGGCTGCGGTGGCCGAGGTGGTCTCGTACAACCCGAAGCCCCGCGCAACCCATGCGCCCCGGAGCAGGGGAATGGCGCCGACGACCGGTACGTGGTCGGCCGTGACCTCGGCGTACCTCGCGCGAACCTTCGTGACCTGCCGCCTGAGCTGGCTGGTCACCCAGCCCACGAGGTCGGCGGCCGCGGGGCGTTCGCGCACCTCGCTCACGGGGTGGCCGATGACGACGGTGAATCCCCGGGATCCGTAGACAAGGCTCGCGGGCGTGTCGACGAACGTGTGGATCTCGTTGCATTCCCCCTGGGCTTCCACGATCGGATGGACCACGGTTGCCAGGTCGAGGACAAGATCACCCCAGGGAGCGACGCCGATAGTGTCGACGACCTCCGCCGCGGTGACGGACCGCTGGACGCCTCCTGCCCGATACGGCACTTCCCACTCATGGCGACGAAGGAATCGGCCTATCTCGACGTCGCGCTCGATGATGACCCCGAGGCTCGCGGCAAGCTCAGCCAGGGCGGTGCGGTGCGTCCACGAGTCGAGCGTCGCCTGGTCCGGGAGGTACAGCGCAGGCCGGACCGTGACCGGCAACGGAACGTCGTCGACGATGTCGACCTGCTCATCCGCGAGGCGGAGGAGTCGCTTCTCCTGGACGAGGTGGAACGCGAGATGACCGTCGACGCACAGCTCGTACGCGTCGTGGTCGGTGATCGTGACGCCGTGGCTCGGCAACGTCAGCCGCAGCCAGTCGGCGGCGCGGCGGGTCCAGTCGACGTATGTGGTGACCGCAGCGGCGCCGCGGTGCAGCTCGATCTCCCGCAGCGTCGAGCCTTGTCCGACCGTGATCAGGCCGAGCCCGAACCGCGTGGAGTGACTCGGGTCGAGGACGGTCACGGATGCGCCCGCGCGCGCGACTTCGATCGCTGTGGTGAGGCCCGCGACGGTGGCTCCGAGAACCACGACGTCTTTCGCGCCAGCTAGTGAGGACGACTGCCAGGCCATGTTTTCATCCTACTGGGAGGCACTGCGACCACACGTCAGCGCGGGTCCTCGCGGCGCGGCGGATGCCCGGTGATCGCTATTCCGACCCCCCGCTGTGAGCCCCGAAGGGGACCCATAGGATTCCCAGCGGAAGGGAGACGCCGATGGCGCTGTGGACACTCAAGACTGATGTATCAAGCGGCGCGGTCGTCGGGCCGCGCGAACGACTCTCGTGGGGCAAGACAATCGGGCTCGGCGCTCAGCACGTCGTCGCGATGTTCGGTGCGACGTTCGTGTTCCCGCTGCTCATGGGCCTCAACCCGCAGCTCGCGGTGATGATGAGCGGCATCGCGACGCTCGTCTTCCTGTTCGCGGTGAACCATCGAGTCCCGAGCTACCTGGGCTCGTCGGCGTCGTTCGTCGGCGTGGCGACGGCAATCTACGGCGCGGGCGGCAAGCCGTCCGACCTCACCGGTGCGATGTTCGTCACCGGACTCACGCTCTTCATGGTCGGCCTCATCATCCACTTCATGGGCACCGGCGTGATCCACAAGCTGCTGCCCCCGGCCGTCACCGGCGCGGTGGTCATGCTCATCGGCTTCAACCTGGCTCCCGTGGTCGCCGGCACGTACTGGCCGCAGGACCAGTGGGTCGCCCTCATCGTCATGCTCGTCGTCGTCGCCATCAGCGTCGGCTTCAAGGGCTTCATCGGCCGGATCGCCATCTTCCT
>DAIPZP010000027.1:0-8802 GCA_036782155.1 Propionibacteriaceae bacterium | reverse complement strand
CCGTACCTCGGCCGCGCGATCGCCGCTGACGGCGCCGGTTCGATGATCGCCACCTTCGTCGGCGCAGGCCCGACCACCACGTACGCCGAGAACATCGGCGTCATGGCGGCCACGAAGGTCTACTCGACCGCGGCGTACTTCGTCGCAGCGCTCGTCGCGATCCTGTTCGGCCTCTCGCCCAAGTTCGGCGCAGTCATCTCGGCGACTCCGGGTGGCGTGCTCGGCGGCATCACGGTCGTGCTCTACGGCATGATCGGCCTCCTTGGCGCGAAGATCTGGAAGGAGAACAACGTCGACTTCGGGAACCCGATCAACCTGGTTCCCCTCGCGGCGGGCATCGTCATCGGCATCGGCAACGTGTCGCTGAAGTTCTCCGACAGCTTCACGCTCTCCGGCATCGCCCTCGGCACGATCGTTGCCGTGGGCCTCTACCACCTGGCTCGCTGGCTCGCTCCCAAGGAGCTTCGCGACGCGTCCGACGGCGCTGGGCTCGTGTACGACCCGCCCGGTGCGTACGCGGACGACGACACCGACCTCGAGGCAGACAAGGCCGACAAGGCCTGACACGCAGCAACCGACGGCCCGGCTCGCTTCGGCGGACCGGGCCGTTGCCATGTCCCGGCCGCCGTGCCCGGGCCCTGGTCCGTCTACGAGCCCCGCGCTTATCGCTCCAGCGGAGGTCGTGCTCGGCGACGCCCCGTACGCGTCCAGAGCAGCGTCCGGTTGCGACCGGGCGAGCCCACGAGGTGGAGATCGAGGACCCCAGCGGCTCCGAGCAGGGCATGCATGGTCGTCGGACCGATGCCGGTGAAGCCCTTCGCGTGCAGCAGCTCGGCGAGCCTGTCCCCCGCCTCGGACGTCGTCGGCACCTCATCGATCGTCCTCGGCGTCGGAGTCGTCTCCGGCTGGACGGACCACACTGCGGCCGGCAGCCCTCCGTCGGCCCGAAGCTCCACGGCTGCCCGCGCGTTCGCGATCACGGCACGGATCTTCCGCTCGTTGCGTATCATCCGGTCGTTGGCCATGAGGTCTGACACATCGGCCTCGTCGTACGCGGCAACCACGTCGACCTCGAATCCAGCGAACGCATCACGCATCGCGTCCCGTCGGCGCAGCACCGTGAGCCACGACAGGCCCACGACGAACACCTCCAACGAGACGAGCTCGAACAAGCCTCGCTCGTCGGTCACCGCCACCCCGTACTCGTCCAGGTAGTAGCTCTGGCCCACCGGGTCACGCTCGGCCCAGGGGGGTAGCAGGGCAGAGCCAGCTTCAGTAATCGTCGTCATGCCCTGACCATGTGCAGGTCCGACACGATCTGTCAGTTGTCCACAGAACCGAGATCGAGAATCTCGGCCTGTGGAAAACGCAGATCAGCTAGCGCGGCCTCCTGCGATCGGACGACTGCGCTGGCTCTGGCCCATCGGCCCGTACGGGTACTGCGGCAACTCGGGCGCCGACACCTCGGTGAGCAACGCGAGATCGTCCTCGTCCAAGTGCGTGTCGGCGATCGCCAGCGCCTCGGCGAGCTGCTCGCCCGTACGGTTCCCCAGGATCGGCGCCACCACGCCCGCCTGGTCGGCCACCCATGCCAAGGCCACCTGCGCCATCGTGAGACCACTGCGCTCGGCCACGTCCTTCACGCCGTCGAGGATGTCCCACACCTTCGGGTCGGCGTTGCGCGCGTCGTAGTTCTCCATGCCGCGCTTCGGGTCCTCGCCGAGTCGCGACGCGCCAGTGGGCATCGAGTCCCGCGCGTACTTCCCAGTCAGCCATCCGCCGCCGAGCGGGCTCCACGGGATGATCCCGAGCCCGTACTCGAGGCATGCAGGCACGATCTCGAGCTCGATGTAGCGCGTGAGCAGGTTGTACTGGGGCTGCAGCATCACGGGCGCCACGCGACCGCTGGCCACGGCCAGCTCACTGATCGCCGCGATCTGCCAGCCGAGGAAGTTGGACAGGCCGAAGTACGAGATCTTGCCGGCGCTCACCGCATCGTCCATGAAGCGCAGCGTCTCCTCCAGCGGCGTCAGCGGGTCGTACCCGTGGACCTGGTAGACGTCGATCCGCTCCACGCCCAGCCGGCGCAGGCTGCCGTCGAGCGCGCTGGTGAGGTGCTTGCGCGTCAGGCCGACGTTGTTGGCGCCGTCGCCCATCGGGAATCGTCCCTTGGTCGCCAGCACGATCTGGTCGGCCATCCCGTCTCGCGACGCGAACCACCGTCCGACGACCTCCTCGGAGACCCCTGCCTGGTACACGTCCGCGGTGTCGACGAAGTTGCCCCCCGCCTCGACGAACGCGTCAAGCTGCGCGTGCGCACCCTCCTCATCGGTTTCCTTGCCGAACGTCATCGTGCCCAGGCAGAGGCGCGAAACGCTGACGCCGGTGCTGCCCATGAGCCGGTACTCCATGAGTCCTCCTCGTTGGTGTTCCTCATGCTTACCCCAGCACGGCAGGCAAACTCAGACGTTGCAGGCGTTTGCTCAGCGCCGCGCGTCGAGCTCAGCGGTCAGCCGCCTCGGCGCCGTGATCCGGTACGACGCATCGAGGAGCTCTGCCACCTCCGTCCAGTCCATGTCGATCCTGAGATCGAGGCCAAGCCACCCGAACGGGCCGACGTACGCGGGTCGGTATACACGTGCGTCCTGCGCGAGTGCCTCGTACTCCCCCGGATCGGGGACGAACAAGAGTGACTGGTCGTGCTGGACGTACGTGCCGTCGACCTTGATCCTGCCCCCGTAGTAGCCGAACACCTTGACGGTGTGGAACGTCGGCCGCCCGTGCGTGGCCTTCTCCGCAGCCCCTGGGAACGAGAGCGCGATCTCGCGCAGGCGTGCCAGGACGGGGTCGTCCTCGTCGTACATCACCGGATGCGCCATGCCGGGCACTCTAGGCGTGCCCACCGACACTCATCCCGACCCGACGCGGCTGTCCTAGGTGAAGCTGAGGACCGCCAAGGTGCCGATGCTGACGATCACCAGGGCGATGACGATCCAGTAGGCGGATGCCGTGAGCTTCCCGACGGCGTACTCGCCCATGAGGGTCCGGCTCTGGGCTATCCCAGACATGTAGAAGAGCAGCGGCAACAAGAGGACCGCGTTGATCACCTGGGTGCCGACGAGGATCGGTACGAGCGGGACGCCGGGGATGAGCACGAGGCCGGCGCCGATGACAGTGACCGCGCCGAACGTGCCGTAGAAGAGCGGCGCCTCACGGATGCTGTCATCGAGACCCGCCGGGCGCCCGGCCACGTCGCAGACCGAGTAGGCGGTGGACAGGGGGAGGATCGAGGCGGCCAACAAAGCAGCGCCGACCAAGCCGATCGCGAACAGCTGCGCCGCCAGGTGCCCAGCGAGTGGTTCGAGAGCGCGTGCCGCCGAAGAGGCGTCATCGATCGGGATGCCGTTGCGGTTCAGAGTCGCCGCGCAGGAAACGACGACGAAGAATCCGACGACGCCGGTGAGGATGGCTCCCGAGATGACGTCGATGCGCAGGAGTCGAAGCTGTTGGGGGTTGATCTTCTTGTCCACCGCATAGGACTGGATGAACGCCAGGCCCCACGGAGCCAGTGTGGTTCCCAGGGTTGCCGTGCTGAGTAGCAGGGCATCTCTGGTAGGTGGCAAGGTCGGTGTGACGAGTCCTTGGAAGGCGGCTCCCCAGTCCGGCTTGGAGAGCAGGCCGGCGCCGATGTAGGCCAGGAAGATGGCTGACAGGGCGAGCAGGACGCGTTCCACGCCCCGGAACCCGCCGCGCAGCACGAGTACGGAAACGACGATCGCGCCGCAGGGAACTGAGATCCATCGGGGAATCCCGAAGATCTCGCCGCCCGCAGCGATGCCGGCGAACTCTGCCGCGGTGGTGCCGATATTGGCCACGAGGAGCGCGCTGATGGACATCATTCCGGCTCGGGCCCCATAGCGCTGCCTGATGAGCCCGGCCAGCCCCTGCCCGGTCACCACGCCGATCCTGGCGCCCAAGTCCTGGAAGAGGATCAGGGCAACGGTCGAGACCAGCAGGACCCAGAGCAACCGGTACCCGTAGGACGCGCCCAGCACCGAGTACGTGGTGATGCCGGCCGGGTCGTCATCGGACAGGCCGGCGATGAGGCCCGGGCCCACCACGGCTGCCAGAGCCACAAGAGGCCCGATCCTGCGCTTCTTCGTCGCGGGCGCATCGGTCTGCGTCATCTCACGCCCCCAACTCGCTCTGCCATGGCCAGCGGCGCTCGTGCTCGCGGGCAAGGACATCGACCACGTCGTCGGCCAGGATGCGGCCGATCGGCGTTCCAGCGTCGTCCACGACCAACAGCCCCGTGCCCCGATGGTCGGCAATGGCTTCGATGACTTCTCCCATCGAGGCCTGAGCTGCAATCGTGACAAGCCCGGAGTTGATCAGTTGCGAGACCGGTTGCTCGGGAGGCACACCGAGGAGCTGCGCGGCGCTGATCTCGGCAATGGCGCGATCCCCATCCATGACCACCACGCTGGCGACTTGGTCGGGACGGTCGCGGGCCGCGGTGAGTTCGGCCACGGCCGCCTCGACGGTCGCGTCGGCCCCGATCTTGATGAGATCCGATGTCATGATTCCGGCGGCGGTGTCCTCGTCGTACAACAGCAGGGCGCGAAGCCTGCCGAGCGACGCCGGCTCCATGGAAGCGAGGATCCGTTCACGCTCCTCGGACTCGAGATCGCGCAGGGCGTCGACGGCCTCGTCAAGTTCCATGTGGGAAAGGATCGCGGCGGCTCGTTCAGGGGTCCCGTCCCGGAGCAGCGCTACCGCATCCTCGTCGTCCAGCACCTCCAGCGTGTCGGCCGCGCTTTCGAGGTCCAGGTGCTGCAGGAGTTCGAGGCGTTCGGATCGACCCAGGTCGTCCAGCAGCTCGGCCAGCTCACCTGGGTTGAGCAGTCTCAGACCCTCTTGGGTGCGATTGAGCCGGAAGCTGCCCTCCGAGACCGCGAGCGAGTGCACCCCCGCCCAGTCCAGCACCTGTGCAGGGGTGGGGGTCCGGCTCGCGCTGCCGAGCAAGGCACGGCGCAGGAAGGACCCCCATGAGACGTCGACGCCCACGAGGTGCCAGTCCCCCAACGTCTTCGCGAGGTACAGGTCGGACGCCCGCACCACGCGTACGCCCGAGACATCCACAAGTTGATGGTCGATGACGTCCGCCACCAGCATGATCTCACCGGGTCGGCGCTGGACGTCGACGAGGTCGAACCGGCTCTGAGCCAGCTCGATGTGTCCTTGCTCGACGCCGGCCACGTCCTCGATGTGGAGCCAGCACGAGCGATGTCCGATGCGAACGTGGAACCCTGCCACTCGCGGGTGAATGGCGTCCGCCCGCACCACGACATCGGTAAGCCGACCGACCGGAGTGCCGTCCTGGGCCCGGACCGGACGTCCGACCAGGCCGGCCACCGAGACGAGTGCCTCGGACAAGGCCTGCAACACCAGAGTGTGGCGGTTCCCCCTCAGGCGGGGCCGCACCAGCATCACAGGAATCACCGCGGATCTCCCCCCTTGGATGACAAACCGATCAACTGTAACGCCCGGCCCGACAACCCTGCGCCTCAAAGGCCCCTCTCAAGGCCTGCACGCACGATGCAGTATTGTCCTGACATATCACTCACCGAGGAGAGCACATGCCTGCCACCGTGGCCGGGGCGCCCGTCAGCTTCGGCGTCTTCGAGCTGACCCCCGATTCCGACGACCTCATCCTGCCGACCGCAGACCAGGTCTGCGCCACGCTGCAGGAGACCGGCTACGTGGGCGTCGACTCCGGACCCATCGGCTTCCTCGGCCGGGGCGCTGAGCTGCGGGAACGCTTGGAGAGGTACGGACTCGAGCTGTGCGGCGGATGGGTCGACCTGCCGTTCTCCGACGATGCCGCGTTCGCCGCCGCACTCCCGACCCTCGACGCCGCTCTCGACGTGTTCACTGCCGTCATCGAGACCTCCCCCTCTCGGCTACCCCTCCCCACGCTCGCCGATTCCGGTGACGCGATCCGGAAGGCGAACCCCGGCGGCGGCGCCGGCCACACCCTCGATGCGGACGGCTGGGCGACGCTGGCCAAGAACGTGGCGAACGCCGCCGGACGCATCCGCGACCGTGGCCTCGAGCCCACGTTCCACCACCACGCGTGCACATTCGTCGAGACGCCCGAGGAGATCGACCGCTTCCTCGAGGTCACCGATGTGAACCTCACGTTCGACTCCGGCCACCTGCTGCTCGGCGGCGGCGACGTCCTCGACGGCTGGCGGCGCTGGCGGGACCGGGTCAACCACCTGCACCTCAAGGACGTACGGGTCCAGCTCGCCCGCGACATCGTGGCACGCAAGGGCGGCATGATCGACGTCTGGTCAGGCGGCACCTTCGTACCGTTCGGCGTCGGCGACCTGCCCATGACCACGTTCCTCGACGAGGTCTTCGCGTCCGACTTCGACGGATGGCTCGTCGTGGAGCAGGACCTGTACCCGAAGCCTGGCATCGACTCCCTGCCTCAGGTCCGCGCCGACCACGTACGCAACCGTGAGGCCCTGCGCGCCTGGGCCTGAACTCAGTCTCCGACGGTGTCTCGGGCTCGTTGCACGATCAGCGGGTCGGGCTCGGCCACCACGGAGTGGTCCTTGCCCTCGTAGGAGAACTGGCTGAGGTAGTAGCGCATCGCATTGAGCCGGGCGCGCTTCTTGTCATTGCTGCGCACCGTGATCCAGGGGGCATGGTCCGTGTCGGTCCCTGCGAGCATCGCCTCCTTGGCGGCGGTGTAGTCGTCCCACCGTCCCAGCGACTCGAGATCGATCGGCGACAGCTTCCAGCGCCGTACCGGGTCGATCTGACGGATGGCGAACCTCGTCCGCTGCTCCCGCTTGGTGACCGAGAACCAGAACTTGGTGAGATGGGTCCCGGCGTCGACGATCAGGCGCTCGAACTCCGGCGTCTGCTTCATGAAGACGTCGTACTCCTCCTGCGTGCAGAACCCCATGACCCGCTCGACCCCAGCCCGGTTGTACCAGGAGCGGTCGAACAGCACGATCTCACCGCTGGTGGGGAAGTGCTCGACGTAGCGCTGGAAGTACCACTGCCCGAGCTCGCGGGTCGTCGGCATGGTGAGCGCTACCACGCGGGACGCACGCGGGTTGAGGTGTTCGGTGAACCGCTTGATCGTGCCGCCCTTACCCGCGGCGTCGCGTCCCTCGAACACGATGATGTGCCGCATCCCGTGGTCCTGGCCCCAGTACTGCAGCTTGAGCAGCTCGATCTGCAGCAGGTACTTCTCCCGCTCGTACTCGTCGCGGTTCATCAGCTCGTCGTACGGGTAGTCCTCGCGCCAGGTCTCGACCGCGCGGCCTCCGGGGTCGATGAGCTGCGGATCTGGGCTCTTGCCGTCCGCGACGGTGTAGCCATTGGCGATCAGGCGATCGATGAACTCCCGGAGGTTGTCGGCAGCCTCGGGCTGGATCTCCTCGAAGTCCACCGAACCGTCCACGCCCAACCCTCTCGTCCACGCGCCACGATGGCAGCAACGCCACCATAGCGAGCACGGTCAGTCGGCGAGGATGTGGTCGACCACGACCGGCGCCTGGTCGGTGATCGTGACGAGGCGATTGTTGTCACCGGAGAGCAGTCGAGCGCGTACGGCACCGTGGCGGAGCGTGATCGGCCGACCCGCTCCGCGCAGATGGAACCGCTGCCCCGGTACGACGATCCCCGCCAGCGATCGCCCGTCGGGGTCGACGACCTCGGCGCCGAGGATCTCGACGGCGCTGACGCCGGCCACGAAGTACCGCCCACCCAGGGGGCCAGAGAACTCGCGCCGCCCATGCCCCGGCACGCCTGCCCGCCCGAGCAGGTAGTCGTACACGTGGCTCACCGCGAGGGGATTCACGTGCCGGGTGTCGAGCGTGCGGCCCGTGGTGATGCTCCAGACGGCCGCCTGCGTACCGGCGATGGCATCGGAAAGAGTCAGCTCGTCCGCTGCGACGAGGTATCCCCCGCGCCGCAGCCGCCGACGCAGCTCCTCGACACTCACCCGTCCGAAGCCCTGCGCGAGCACCTGCGTGAGGGCCCACTCGTCGCCCAGCCGGTCCGAGTCGAGCCACGAGACCTCGCGGTGAGTGGCGTCGGTCGCGCCGGGCAACAGCGCGTACGCCGCGAGCTGCTCATCGAGCCGTACGAGCTCGGTCTCGGCGTAGGTGCCGTCCGCCCAGCGGATCCGGCTTCCGGCGGCGACCGAGCGGCGCGTCACCGTACCGGTCCAGTAGGGGCCGCTCGGCACGGGCACGCCAGGAAGGACGGTGGCGGCGATGTCGGGGGCGTAATGATCGTACGAACGAAGAAGGGTGGTCATGGTTGATGGGTCCTCGGTTGTTGCGCGGGCCGCGCGGGTGGATGGGTCGGTCAGTTGACGCGACAACACCCACAGACCGCGGCGGCAGCAGCCGTCAGTACGCGGTCGGGACTCATACGAGGAACCCTAAGCGACGGGCGTCCCACCCGCGAACCCGCGTCTCGCATGTCGGGCCGGAAGGCGCGGATTGGCCCTGTCTCGATCGGTCGGGGCCCGGGGGCGCAGGCTGCCAGGCACGAGGGGCGCCCTGTCCGTCGGGGACGACAGCATCACGCCTACGCCAGCCGGCTCGCGTTATCCTCTCTCGGTGCGGATCGGTCCATCACCTTGTTGGTTTGTCACGCTGGCATCAGTGCTCGTGCTCGTGCTCAGCGCCTGCTCCGTGCTACCCGTAGCCCTGAGCACGTCCGTGAGCCCACCCGCGCCGACGAGCACCGGAACACCGTCGGCCCTCGCGC
>DAIPZP010000026.1:0-11952 GCA_036782155.1 Propionibacteriaceae bacterium | reverse complement strand
CGCCACCAGCAAGGCTGCGCTCGCCGGCGTCACCGCATCGGTCGCGGCGGATCTCATCCGGCGCGGCATCGGGCTCAACACTGTCAATCCTGGGCCCGTGAACACCGGCTACCTCAACGAGGGCGTCCTACTCAGCGAGGAGCGGCTCGCGGCGATCCGCGACCGGTTCCCGGCGGGCCGCTTCGGCGAGCCGGACGACCCGGCACGCCTCATCGCCTGGCTGGTCGGCGACGACGCCAGGTGGGTCGTCGGTCAGGTCATCAACACCGAGGGCGGCTTCGAGCGCTGGCGCTGACTCACCCCAGGTCCTCGGGTCCGTACAGCGGTCGGGTGCTGTCGTCGAACCGGAAGCCAGCGGGATCCGAGTCGTGTCTCAGCGCACGGAAGAGCAGCCAGGACCCGAACGGCAGGAACTGGATCAGGAAGTACCAGCCGCTGTGATCGGTGTCGTGGAGCCTCCGGACGGTCAGGCTGAGTGTCGGGACCGACAGGACGAGCATGGCCACGCACGTCACGAGCAGCACGACTGTCACGAGGAGGTTCATCACATCATCCGTGGGGGACAACGCTTTCATCTGCAGCACACCGATGAAGAAGACCAACCACAGGACCTGGACCACCAGCTGGACGATCCTGACCCACCAGTACTCGCTGCGTGAGGCGCGTCCGGAGAAGTTGTTCCAGTTCTTCAGCCACAGGATCGTGGCATCGATCATCGACACTCCTGGCCGGGCGCCCCTGGCAGCGAGGCTCTGGAAGGGGTTGAACGCACGTGCCGAGGGTGCGAAGGGATCATGGTGGGGCGGCTGGTAGGCGTACTGGTCGATGAAGCTCTGGTACGCGCCAAACCCGTTGTCGGCGGGGGCGCTGTTGTCGGCCGAGTCGGAGATTCGGATGTTCTCGCCGGGCGGTGCGAAGTAGACGGCCGGTTGGCCGTCAGTGGGTTGGCTCCAGCCGTACGGGTTCGACATCGCGGGAACTCCTCTGCGCCCACAACACGGTAAGGCCCGCAGATCAGCAGCTCACGCCAGATGCAGACCTTCTCATCGAGGCCCAGACGTGCTCTAGAGGTGCTCAGGCCCGTACAGCGGCTGCGCCGCGTCGTCGAAGCGTGCGCCGGCAGGATTCGACGCTTGGGCCATGAGCACCAAAAGGATGATTCCTCCGATCGAGGGGATGAACGTGAGCAGGTACATCCAGCCGCTCTGGTTGGTGTCGTGCAACCGACGGATGCCAAGAGACAGCGAGGGGACGAACGCCGCGAGACTCACGAGCGCCATGATCCCGTACATGGAGGCCAAGGCCACTCCGACGGCTGTATCAGAACCGTTGCTGGCTGCGACGGCACCGAGGACGATCAGCGACAGGACCACCATCAGAACAGTCATGACGATGAAGGTCGCAAGGACGACCCACCAGTACTCGCTGCGGGACGCGCGACCGGAGAAGTTCTTCCAGTTCTTGAGCCACAGCTTGGCGGCCTGGACTATCGATACCGACGGACGCGGGTTGGTGTCGTACACGGCTGTGTACGGGGCGAGACCACCTGCGTACTGCTGCCCGTAGCCCGGCGCCTGCCCGTACTGCTGCTGCGTGTACGGCTGCTGTCCGTAGGAGGGCTGGCCGTACGGGTCCGGCGCAGGCTGACCGTACGTGGGCTGCTGGTAGTTCGGCTGGCCGTAACCGGGTGCGGACGGCTGGCTGTACGGAGCTGAAGGCTGCTGGCCGTACGGGGGCTGGGGAGCGCTGGAGTGACCCTGCGAGTAATCCTCGTAGTTGCCCGACTGGTTCGGGTTCTGGCCGTACGGGTTCGAGCTCACGGCACGTCCTTTCCTGTGTCAAGAACAGGATAACGGCGACGGGAGTCGTCACGCCTCAGGTTCGACCCTGGAGATTCACCCTGGCTTGGTCACCAGATAGATGGCGTAGTCGAGCTCTCGGTTCCCTCGCTTGAGTGGAACCAGCCGCTCGGTCGCGGAGCCGTCGAGCTTGAGGAGGTCGTACCACAGCTCCTTGCTCGGGCTTTCGGACCAGATCGCGAGCCGTCCGCCCGGCACGAGATGGTCGAGCGCCGACGCGAGGGTCTCGGGTAGGTAGACCCGGGCGTTCTGGTGGTGGATGAGGAAGTCAGGGCCGTTGTCGACGTCGAGGCAGATGGCGTCCCAGGGGCCGAAGAGGCCAGGAAGCGCCGCCTGGGCGTCCAGGACGTCGGCGATGTCGCCGTGATGGAGCTGTACGCGGGGGTCCGCGGTGAGCCGGGCCAGCGATCCAGTGAGGCCGTCTCGTGCCCAGGAGATCAAAGCGCCGGAGAGCTCGACCACATCGACCTGGGCAGCGCCCATCTCCAGCAGCGCGAGTGCGGTGTAGCCGAGGCCGAGACCCCCGACGAGTACGTTCCCGGGGTTCGGCCCGACGGATTCGGCGAGAACCCGTTCGCTGAGCGTCTCGGCCGAGTCCATCGCGAACGCGCCGTTGACGATCAGCTCGTCCACGGCCTGTGCTCCCTCACCGCGACGGCGCAGCGCGATCTCGAAGCCGTCCTCCATCGAGCGGCCCAGCGTTTGTACGTCGTCCATCAGAACATGGTGACGTAGCGGTCCAACCCACGTCGTCCGACACCCCGCGGGTCGTGTGTAACGATGGCGACATGGCACGACCGTCGATCTCGAACTCGCGCCCCCGGGACATGCTCATCAGCCTTGGGGTGCTGCTCGTGCCGATCCTGCTCATCAGCTGGTGGTTCACGCGGACACCCGCGGACGCGCCCGTACAGACGGTCGACTGGCAGTCAGTGCTTACGCAGTCGCGGGCAGTCTCTCCCTACCCGCTGCTGGGTCCCGTCGGACTGCCGGACACGTGGGTGGCGACCAAGGCGCAATGGTCCAAGACCGGCGAGCCGGCGGTGAACCAGGAGGCGGCTCCAGGAAACACCTGGCAGCTGGGCATGCTCTCCCCGGACCAGATCTACGTCAGCCTGACCCAGCGCGATGCCGCAGGACCTGCGCTGGTCGCCCAGATCAGCCGCTCGGGCGTCCAGGACGGGACGAGCGCGGTCGGAGGCGTGACCTGGACGAGGTGGGTCTCGGACGACAACCGGACCCGCACGCTCAGCCGCGTCGACGGTTCGGTGACGATCGTCGTCTCTGGGGACATGTCGTACGCGGGGCTCGAGGCGTTCGCGTCGACCCTGCGGTCAAGCTAGAGCGCAGCCCGTACGGTCTCGAGGGCGCCGAGGATGGCCACGCCCTGGGGAATCGACACCCCGCCGTTGCGGACCTCCTTCTGCACCTTCGCCGCGAAGCGGTCGAGCTGGTCGTTGGGGTGGTCGCCACGCAGTACGGCGGCGCCCGCGGTGCTCCAGTCGGCGACGAGCCGGTCTTTGGAGTCGCCCGCCGGCAGCCCGGCGAGCACCTGGGACACCCCTTGCACCGTGAGCTGGAGCGCCAGGGCGGTCCCCGAGGCCGTCGGGGCCGCCGATGTGGTGGTCGGCTTCCCGGGCTTGGCTGACGCTGTCGGGGATGCAGAAGTGGGCGCCACACGGGAGGAAGAGGTGGGCAGCGGCGTCTGTAAGAGGGCGGTGACGGCCCCGGCTTGGGTGCCGAGGAGGTACGCGGCGCCGCCGAGAAGGATGAGGAGAACCAGCCAGAGAAGAGGCTGCAGGCTGCGGCGCTTCCGCGTGGGCTGTGGGATGGCGAACGGCGCTCGGGTGGCCGGAGGCGTGGGGGGTCCAGTCGGACGCATGGGAGCGACCGGCGTGAATGGCGGGCCGGGAGGGGACCACGGCTGGGCGATCGCCGCGACCGGAGCGACGGGCATCAGTGTCGTCTTCGTGGGTCCCGGCACCGATGCGGGCAGAACAGCGGTGGCTACGGGCAGCACCACGGTGGCCAAGGGCGCGTTTCGCGGCGCCGGTCCGATGAGGTCGGCCATGGGATGTGCCTGCACGTTTCGGAGCTGCTCAAGGGCTGATTCCGCGTCGGGGCGGCCCGCGGGGTCTTTCGACAGCAACGAGGCCACGAGCTGGTCGAGGGCGCGAGGCGTCCGGATGCGTTGGGAGAGTGCGGGGGGATCGGCGCTGACCTGCTGCGCGGCGACGGCCACAGCGCTCTCGCCGGTGAACGGCGGCTGGCCGGTGAGCATCGTCATGAGCAGGCAGCCGACCCCGTACAGGTCGCTCGCCGGCCCCGCGCGCAGGCCGGTCGCGTGCTCGGGGGACATGTACGCGGCGCTGCCGATCACCGCGTGCGTGGCCGTCAACGCGGCACCGAGGCCGGACAGCTGCGCGATGCCGAAGTCGACGACGGTCGCCTGGTTTCCATTGACGATGACGTTGGCGGGCTTCACGTCGCGATGGACCAACCCGTGGCGGTGAGCCTCGCGGAGGGCGCTGGTCACCTGGGTGACGAGAGTCAGGGCGCGGTCCAGGGGCATCGGGCCCTCGGTGCGGACCAGCTCGGCGATCGTGCGCCCGGGAAGGAGCGTCATGACGAGATACGCGCGGGTGCCGTCCGTACCGGCGTCGAAGACCGAGACGATGTTGGGGTGGTTGAGCTGGGCGGTGGCGATGGCCTCGCGCCGGAACCGTTCGGCGATGGTCGGGTCAGGGGCGGCTGACAGATCGAGAAGCTTGAGCGCCACGTCCCTGCCCAGCCGCTCGTCGTGGGCACGCCACACCTCGCCCATGGAGCCCGCGCCGACCCGCTCCACGGGCCGATACCGCCCGGCTACGAGCGTTTCGCCTGCCACAAACAACGATCCTACGGGAGATCGGCAACTGCTCAGTCGCCGCTCGACGCGTCCGAGGACTCGCGGGCGGTCAGTTTGGCGCTCGCGCCGTCGAGCAGAAGCTGGCAGATGTCGGCGAGCTTTTCGCCCTTCTCCCACAGGGCCATGGACTCCGAGAGCGGGACGCTGCCGGATTCGAGCTGGCGCACGATGGCGGCGAGTTCGTCGCGCGCCTCCTCGTAGCTGGGCGTCTGATCTGGCTTGTCAGAGCGGGCCATCGGTCTCCTCGGTCGGTTGAAGGTCGCGTACCTCGAGCGTGGCGGTGCCGTCGGCGAGATGCGCGAGGAGGTCGTCGCCGATGTCGAGGTCGGCGACGCGGGTGATCGTGGTGCCGTCGCCGGCCAACAGGATCGCGTAGCCGCGTTCCAGGGTCGCCTGCGGCGACATGGCACGGACGCGTGCTACCGCCGACGTGACAAGGGCGGATTCCTCACGGAGCCGGTATCGGACGGCGCGCCGGGCACGGCTGCGGAGGTCGTCGAGCCGCTCCCGGTGGACCCGGACCGGACCCGAAGGATCCCCCAGCACCGGTCGGGCTCGTAGATCGGCGAGCGTGCGATGCTCGGTGGCGATGCGGGCGGACATGGCTGTACGGAGGCGTCGCCGGGCCTCGTTCACGCCGCGGCGTTCCTCGACGACATCGGGCACGACGAGCCGCGCGGCGTCCGTCGGTGTCGAGGCTCGTGCGTCGGCGACCAGATCGAGGATCGGCGTGTCGGACTCGTGGCCGATGGCGCTCACCACGGGGGTGCGCGCTGCGTACACAGCCCGGACAAGTGACTCGTCCGAGAACGGCAGGAGGTCCTCGAGCGAGCCACCGCCGCGGGCGATGACCACGACATCGACCTCGGGTGCCTTCTCGAGGCGAGACAGCGCGTCGACGACCTGCTGTACGGAGGTGACGCCCTGCATCTGCGCGTACTGGATCCGGATCACCGCGCCGGGCCACCGCCTGGTGACGTGCTGCACGACATCGCGCTCCGCGGCGCTGTCCTTCGCGGTGATGAGGCCGATCTCGCGCGGCAGGAACGGCAGCCGCTTCTTCAGCGCCCGGTCGAAGAGGCCCTCGGCCTGGAGCATCCGTTTGCGCTGCTCGATCTGCGCGAGCAGACGGCCCTCGCCGAGCGGTCGGATGTCCTGGCACTGGTAGGTGAGCTGCCCGGACTTCGTCCATACCGTTGGCTTGACCCACGCGGCGACGGTGGCACCCTCGCCGAGCGGACCCGCGGTGTCGAGGACCGCGACGGTGGTCGACAGCCGTACGGAGACCTCGGCGAGCGTGTCGCGGAGCGTGAGGAACTGGGTCGGTCCCTGGCGTCGCTGGATCTCGATGATCTGCCCGGAGACCCACACCGGACCGAGCCTCTCGACCCAGCCCTTCACCTCCTGCGCGACGACGCGCAGAGGCTGGGGATTCTCCGGGGAGCTCTCGAGGGGCACGGTCGCCGCCTAGATCAGGAAACGGTAGAACGGCCCGTCGGGGTCGATCGGTTCGACGGTCATGGGCGAGGCGGCCATCCGCGCGAGAAGGTCCGGAAGCTCGGCGGGGTTACCCATCTCGATGCCGACCAGCGCGGGACCGAGCTCGCGATTGGATCGCTTCACGTACTCGAACAGCGTGATGTCGTCGTCGGGGCCGAGCACCTCGTCGAGGAACCGGCGCAGCGCTCCCGGCTCTTGCGGGAAGTTCACGAGGAAGTAGTGCTTGCGGCCCTCGAACACCAGCGACCGCTCGACGATCTCGGAGTAGCGCGACACGTCGTTGTTGCCGCCCGAGACGATGGCGACGACCGTTTGGCCCCGCTCGACGCGTACAGCCGACCGCAGCGCCGCCGTGGCCAGCGCGCCAGCAGGCTCGGCGATGATGCCGTCCGTCTGGTACATGTCGAGCATCTCGCTGCAGACGGCCCCCTCGGCGACCGTGACGACCTCGATGTCAGCCGGGGCGATCACCCCGTACGGCGCCTCGCCGATGCGCCTCACCGCGGCACCATCCACGAACGTGTCAATCTTGTCGAGCTCGACCGGATGTCCCACGTCGAGCGCCGCCTTGAGGCTGGCGGCACCGGCGGGTTCGACGCCGACGATCCGGGTCTGGGGCGCCCGCTCCTGGAACCATGTGACGACGCCGGCGAGCAGGCCGCCGCCGCCGACCGGTACGACGAGCACGTCCGGTGCCTTGCCGAGGGCCTCGACGATCTCGGCACACACCGTGCCCTGGCCGGCGATGGTCTCCGGATGGTCGAAGGCGTGGACGATCACGGCGCCCGTCTTGGCTGCGTACTCCGCTGCCGCAGCCGCCGCCTCGTCGTACGTGTCGCCGTGCACCACGAGCTCCACCGCGTCGCCGCCGATCGCGACCATGCGGTCCCGCTTCTGGCGCGGCGTCGTGGACGGGACGAAGATGCGGCCGCTGATGCCGAGCCGCTGGCACGCGAAGGCCACACCCTGGCCGTGGTTGCCGGCGGACGCACAGACCACGCCGGTGGCGCGCTCTTCGTCGGTCAGCTGGGCGATCCGGTTGTATGCGCCCCGCAGCTTGTACGACCGCACCGGCTGCAGGTCTTCACGCTTCACCCACACATCGGCGCCCGTCACCGCGGACAAGCGCACGTTCAGCTGCAGCGGCGTGCGGTGCACGATCCCGTGCAACCTCGCCGACGCCGCGTCGACATCAGCTGCCGTAGGCATACGAGTCATGTCGTCAGACACTAGTCGCGAGACCCGGCGCCGGGGGACGGGTTGCAAGCTCGGCCAGCTCCTCGGTGGAGGGCTCGGCCCGCCGCAACAGCTCGACCTCCGAGGACGGCAGCGCGCGCAGCTCACGACCCAGCATCGGCGTCACCTGCGCGGCGTCCTCGACGAGCTCGGGCGCGGCGATCTGTCGCACGGTCTCCTCGACCGCCTTCACCTCGTCGAGCACCTCGTTGGTCACCTTCAGGTCGCGGAACTTCCGCGCGGAAGCCATCACGCGGGTCTCCATCGAGCCGACCGCTTCGTTGTACGCCTTGACGCTCGACGCCAGGCCGCGTCCGACCCGGTCGAAGTGATGTCCCATCGTGGACAGCCGTCCGTACAGCTCCTGGCCCAGCGTGGTGATCTCCTTGGCCGAGGTCGCCAGTGCGGCGTGCCGCCAGCCGTACGCCACCGAGCGCAGCATGGCGATGAGCGTCGACGGGGTGGCGATGATGATGTTCTTGCCTGCCGCGTACTCCGTCAGGTCGGGCATGAGCTGCAACGCCTCTGCGTACAGCGCTTCGCTCGGCATGAACAGCACCACGAACTCGGGCGTCGCCTCGTCGGCCTTCCAGTACTGCTTGGCGCTCAGCGCGTCGGCGTGGCCGCGGACGTTCTTGGCGAACAGACCCAGGTAGCGCTCCCGCTCGGAGGCATCGGTCGTCTCCTGCGCGTCGAGGAACGCGTTGAGCGGCACCTTGGCATCCACGTACACGAACTTGCCCTCGGCGAGCATCACCTTCATGTCGGGGCGGATCACGCGGTCATCGGTCGACGAGGTCTCCTGCTGCACGAAGTCGCAGTGCTCGACCATGCCGGCCAGCTCGACGACCCGCTTGAGCTGCAGCTCGCCCCACGCCCCACGTACCTGCGGCTTGCGAAGCGCCGTCGTCAAGGCGTTCGTCTCACGCCGCACCTGGTCGCCGGTCAGCTGCACCGCACGAACCTGCTCTCGCAGCTCCGAGGCGATGGCCACCCGCTCCTTCTCGACCTCGGTCAGTCTCGCCTCGAACCGGTCCAGGCTCACCTTCATCGGCGCCATGATCTGCTCAGTCGCCTTGAGCCGCTGCTCGGCGGATGCGTCGGCCACCTTGCTCTGCCGATCGAGCACCTCGCCCGACAGCACCTTGAACTGCATCAGCAGCGACTCGCGGTCGGCGGCGAGCTCCTCGGCGCGCTGCACCGCCGCGGTGCGCTCGGCCTCCGCCTTCGCGACCAGGGCCTGGAAGGACGACAACCTCGACTGCATCTGCGCGGTCTGTTCCCGCGCCTCGGCGACATCGCCACGAGACTGCGCGATGACCGTCTCTGCCCGAGCCTCTCCCGCGCGGACCTCCGACGCTTCAGCACGCGCAGTCGCGGCGTCGGCCCGAGCCCGTTCCGCCTCGGCCCTCAGCGCCGTCTCTCGCTCACTCACGACCGAGGCCGCGCGTGACCGCAACACCAGCCACGCGCTCGTGGCGCCCAGCAGCAGCCCGACCAGGAGGGTGGCGATGATCGTGACGACGTCCATGGTGATGATCCTGCCGGTGCGCTCGGACATTTTTCGCACCGACACCCACCGGAGGCCGTTTGCCGAGCGCCGGGCTCGGCAGAATGACCTCCATGGCTTCCCACATCGACGACCTCGCCGCGTTCGTCGCCGCCTCACCCACGTCGTACCACGCCGCTGCCCAGATCGCCTCCCGGCTCGACGCCTCCTCGTACACCCCGGTCAGCGAGACCGACGGCTGGCCACTCGGCGACCATCAGTACGTGGTGCGCGACGGCGCCGTCATCGCCTGGCGGGTGCCCGACGGTTGGCGGCCCGACCACGGCGTACGCATCGTCGGATCCCACACCGACTCTCCGGCGCTCAAGCTCAAGCCGAACCCTGTGATCTCGTCGGCGGGCTGGCAGCAGCTGGGCGTCGAGGTGTACGGGGGTCCGCTGCTGGGCACCTGGCTGGACCGCGAGCTGGGACTCGCCGGCCGCCTGGTGACCCGCGCCGGCGACCTACACCTCGTCTCCACCGGCCCGATCCTGCGCGTCCCGCACCTGGCGCCCCACCTCGACCGCACGCTGGGCGACCACGTCCAGCTGGACCGGCAGCGGCACCTGCAGCCGGTGTACGCGATCGGCGAAGGCCCCGACCCGTACCAGCTCCTTCTCGCCGCCGCCGGCATCCCGGACGCCGAGCTGGCCGCGTACGACGTGTTCTGCTACCCAACGGAGCCGAGCGCGGTGTTCGGTGCGCAGGGCGAGTTCTTCGCCTCGTGGCGCCTCGACAACCTCTCCTCCGTCCACGCGTCGCTCACCGCCTTCCTCGAGGACAGCTCGGCGGGGGAGTCGTTGGCGGTCTTTGCGGCCTTCGACCACGAGGAGGTCGGCTCGTCGACACGATCGGGGGCGAGCGGGCCGTTCCTCGCCGATGTGCTCCGGCGCCTCACCGTGGCCCTCGGCCTCGACGAGTCCGCGCACCTTCAAGCCCTGGCGGCGTCGAGCTGTGTCTCTGCCGACGCCGGACACGCGGTGCATCCGAACTACCCAGAGCATCACGACCCAGGGAACCGGCCGCTGCCGAACCACGGCCCGCTGCTCAAGCTCAACGCCTCGCAGCGGTACGCGTCGGACGCGGTGGGTTCGTCCCTCTGGTACAGGTCGTGCCATGCCGCCGGCGTACCCACCCAGGAGTTCGTCTCGAACAACGCCGTGCCTTGTGGCAGCACGATCGGCCCGCTCACCGCGACCCGGCTGGGCATCGTGACGGTCGATGTCGGGATCCCCTTGCTGAGCATGCACTCGGCCCGTGAGCTGTGCGGCGTCGCCGACCCGGGCTACCTCACGCAGGCGCTCACCGCCTACTGGGCAGGTGCCTGATGGAACCCCGCTATCCCGGTGCCGCGCCCGAGCCGAAGCTCATGATGCTCGAATTCCTCGAAGCCAGGCGCCAGGCGGTGCTGGGGAAGGTCGCCGCGATGCCGTACGAGGCCATGACCGCCTCCGTCCTCCCGTCCGGGTGGACGCCGCTGGGCATGCTCACTCACCTCGTCTTCATGGAGCGCCGCTGGCTGGTGTGGGGCTTCAAGGCCGAAGCGGTGCGGGGGCCGCAAGGCGACCGGGACGCCGACCACCGGTTCCAGGTGCCGAACGGCTGGGGCTACCTCGAGCTCTCCGCGCTGTACGCGGCGCAGGTCGAGCGGACGCGCGCGATCGTCGAGGCCGCGCAGCTGTCGGACCGTGCGGCGCTCGGCGGCTGGTTCGCGACGCCGGAGGAGGCTCCGACACTCGGCTGGATCCTGCTTCATGTGCTCGGGGAGTACGTCCAGCACGCCGGCCACCTCGACGTCGTCGCCGAACTGCTCATTGACTCCGACGGGCGATAGCGACGAGGAAGTCCGACCCCTCGGTGAACGGGTGCAGCTCCCAGGTGGACAGGGCGAGGTCGAGAGCGAGCCCCGCGGTGATCAGGTCGGCGAAGAAGTCCTCGAACGAGTAGCCCCGGCCGGCGCCATACGCGAGGACAACTCGCCCGTTCTCGGTGAGGTGGTTCCGTAGGTTCTCGAGCGTGGGCACGCGGGTGCTCGGTGCGAGGAACCCCAGCACGTTGCCGGCGGCAAAGATGAGATCGAACGGTTCGGCGATGCCTTGGGCCGGCAGGTCGAGCAGTGCCAGGTCGCCGACGAGCCACATGGCGTCGGGGAAGTCAGCCTTGGCGTAGTCGATGAGGGCGGGATCGACGTCAACGCCGACCACGGTGTGGCCGAGCGTGGCGAGGTGTCCACCGACGCGTCCCGTACCGCACCCTGCGTCGAGTATCCGCGATCCGCGCCCGGCCATCGCGTCGAGCAGCCGGGCTTCTCCCAGCAGGTCGTGGCCCTCGGCCGCCAGGCGTCGCCAGCGGGCGGCATAGCGGTGCGAGTGCTCGGGGTCGGCGGCGATTGTACGGGTCCAGGCGCTGGGTTCAACCACGGTGGCCGATGGTAGTGGTCGGGTTGTCCTCGTGGTCAGCGGTGACGGCGTCGAACCGCCTCGTGGTGGTTATGAGCGTGGGCGCCCGACCAGCTGGATGCTCAAGCCGATTGGTGGTGGTTGTGGCGACACTTCGGACCGCTCAGAACCACAACGATCCGGCTTGAGCGCTCCAGGCCCTCTCTCTGGCCGGCCATAACCACCACAATCCGGCTTCAGCGACCAGGGCGCGCGCTGATCCGGATCGTGATGACGCCCTCCACCGCGGCGACGCCGTCGCGACGTACGGCCTTGACCCTGACCGGGACCTCGTCCTGGTCCCAGTCCGCCTCGTCGGTCTCGGCGACGCACAGCAGGTCGGTGGTGGCCTTTGCCAGGTAACGGACAGACATGCCGACAGGGATCCAGCGCTTGCCCTCGGGGCACGTCGCCTCGGCGAGAAGCCCCATGGCCGCCTCGAGACCGTTGACGGCCGCGATC
>DAIPZP010000025.1:0-12384 GCA_036782155.1 Propionibacteriaceae bacterium | reverse complement strand
ACCGTGAAGGTCGACTTCCACATCATGGCGTTCCTCGACGACTCGTCGAACGGGACGAAGTACTCGACGCGCGCGGCCAACGCGTTCGTCGCCGTCGCTTCGAGGGAGCCGTCCAAGGCGCTGGCGTTCAACAGCGCGCTCTACCAGAACCAGCCGGTCGAAGGTTCCAACGGCCTCACCGACGCGGAGATCGCCGACCGCGCGCGTCAGGCCGGAGTGAGTGACTCTCTCGCTTCGACGTTCGCGAGCATGCAGAACGCCGACTTCGTCAGCAAGTCGAACCAGGCCGCCTTCGATGCCGGTGTCAAGAGCACGCCGACGGTCAAGATCAACGGGGCCACGTTCAAGGGAGACCTCTACACTGCGGGAACGCTCAAGGATGCGGTCGCGAAGGCCGGCACCAAATGAGTGGGATCCTGGAACGGGCCCACACGGTGAGGCAGAGCAACGTCTGGATCTACACCACGATGATGCTCTCGGCGTGTGTGAGCCTTCTGGCCTCGTTCGTGCTGTCGGTCGACGCCATCGAGCTGGCCAAGAACCCGGCCGCGAACCTCGCCTGCAACATCAACGCGACGATCAGCTGCGGCACGGTCGGCATCTCGTGGCAGGCGCACCTGCTGGGGTTCCCGAACGCGTACCTGGGTCTGATGGCCGAGCCCGTGGTCATCACGATCGCGGTGGCCAGCCTGGCGAAGGTGCGGTTCCCGCGCGGCTTCATGCTTGCGGCGCAGGTCATCTACACGCTCGGCCTCATCTTCGCGTACTGGCTCTTCTACCAGGCCATGTTCGTGATCGGCGCCCTGTGCCCGTGGTGCCTGTTGGTGACGTTGTCGACGACGCTGGTCTTCGCCTCACTCACGCACATCAATCTGCGCGACAACAACCTGTTCCTACCGGAACGTGCCCACGAGGCAGCGCGCGCGGGCTTGCGCATGGGACTCGACGTTCTCATCGTCGTCCTCTGGCTGGCCGCGGTCGTGGCGCTCGTCTTCGCCAAGTACGGGCTCGCGCTGTTCGCCTGACCTCGGTCCTGACAGCCGACAGGCGGTGGCCACCGAAGTGGCCACCGACCGTCAGCAGCGTGTTGCGCTCAGCGCTGGGCTCGCGTGAACCCAGCCGCCTGCGCGGCCTCCTCGCCCGAGAACCACACATCGGCGATGGTCCGCTCGTACCCGCCCGACTCGGGAACGTGGTACTTCATCGAGCGGTCATTGCCCTTGATCGTGTAGCCCTCCGGCGGCTCGGTGCCCACGTAGGAGCCCTCTCCGAACGGGTTCGTCGGCTCCTCGACCGTCGACTCGTCGTCCACGGCCTCGTCGTCCACGGCCTCATCGGCCTCGTCGTCGTCGTCGTCGACAGGCTCCGGCTCGGGATCCTTGGGGGTCGGCGTGTCGGTGTAGGTGTAGGCGGGGCTCGGCTCGTGAGGCGCCCATCCCTGGTCCTTCGACCCGAGGAACGTCTTCACCGCCACTGCCGCGGCTCCGAGGAGCGCGGCGACCACGGCCAGCTTCACGAAGGTCTTGCCCTTCGACTTCTTCGGCAGCTCCAGCTCGCCCTTCAGCGCTGCGACGCTCGCTCTACCCCGGCCTTCGATCTCATCGGCGGCGTCACGGGCATCCTCGAGGATTCCGGCCACGGCCGGGTGCTCAGCAGCCTCGTGAAGAAGTTCGATCAGCTTGGGGATGAGGTCGTTCTGCACAGCCTTCTGGGCTCTTTCCACGGCAGGGCTCACCTTGTCGAGGGCTTCGTTGAGCTGCGGCTGTACGGAGTCGAGCGTGTCGGCGGCGTACTTGGCGGCGACTACCCGTGCGTGGTCAGCACGCTTCTTCGCGTCGTCGGCCAAGGGACCGACCTTCTCAGCGGCCTGCTCGAGGAGCGGCTGAAGCCGCTCGATGGCGGCATCGAGGGCAGCGGCTCCCCGCTCAGCGGCCGTGTGAGTAGTCTCTGCGGCGGCTTCGCGCAAGGTCTGCTTGCGAAACATCGTTGTCCTTCCGATATCGGAAACGTCTCCTGGACAGGAGACATCTCCCACCGTACCGGGCATCGGGTGGACCTCCCAGGCCCTTCGAACCCTGAGCCCACCCCAGTTCCCGGTACGGTTGGCGCTGACCCACGAAGAGAGGACACGCGTGAGCACGGCAACACTGCACACCAACCGCGGCGACATCGTCATCGATCTGTTCGACACCAAGGCACCCAAGACGGTGGCGAACTTCGTCGGACTGGCGACAGGCACGAAGGAGTACACCGACCCGTCGAGCGGGGCGAAGACCACTGGCAACTTCTACGACGGCCTGGTGTTCCACCGGGTCATCGACGGCTTCATGATCCAGGGGGGCTGCCCTCGTGGAGACGGGCGTGGCGGCCCGGGCTACACGTTCGCGGACGAGTTCCACCCCGATCTGACCTTCAACCGTCCGTACCTCCTGGCGATGGCGAACTCTGGCCCCGGCACGAACGGCTCGCAGTTCTTCATCACCGGGGGACCGACGCCACACCTCAACCGGAAGCACACGATCTTCGGCGAGGTCACTGACCCGGCGAGCCAGAAGGTCGTCGACGCCATCTCCACCACGACGACCGATCGCAACGACCGTCCGAAGGACGCCGTCGTCATCGACTCGGTCACCGTGGCCTGACAGCCACACCCTGTGGAGGCCGCCCTTCGGGGCGGCCTTCGTGCGTTCCAGCTCGTGCGACCGCGAGCGGTCAGTCGCCGAGCGAGAAGGCAGCCTCGAGATCGTGGCGGGAGTAGGCCCTGAACGCGATGTGCGTCTCGGTGCTCTTGACGCCGTCCACCTTGTTGAGCCGATCGGCGACCACGTCGGCGATCTCGTCGTGCGAGCGGACCCGGACGAGCGCGATGAGATCGATGCGCCCGGTCACCGAGTAGACCTCGCTCACTCCCTCGATGGCGGCGATCGCCGCGGCGACCTCCGGGATCCGGTCCACGGCGGCTTCCACGAAAACAATCGCAGTGATCATGACCGCATCCTAAGGAGACATCGCTGCCTCCCGCTGCTCGAGGTCGTACTCGAGTCGCACCTCCACGACCGAGGTGTCGTCGGACAGCTGCGGCGGAAGCCGTGTCAGCCGGTGGCCGAGGTGCAGGGGCCACGACCAGTCCCCGTCGATCTCGATGATCCGTACGCCCTCGGACTCGAGCCAGTCGGCGATGCGCTCGGTCTCCTCGATGGTGGCGGCCGGAAGGGAAGGTAGCGGCGGAGCCACCGATTGGGCGCTGGCCGCGGCAGCCTCCGCCACCGCGCGGGCGTTCTCTCCCCGACCCGAGAGCGCTGCCGCAGCCAACCGTCCGTACCGCACCACGTGGATCTCCCACCCATCGCCGCCGGGGCGCGCGGCGAGGACCTGAGGGCAGGCGGCCAGGGCCCGTACGCGATGGGAGCGGCGGCTGCCGTAGTGGAAGGACTCGAGTCGTCGATGCACGGTCGCCGCTTCCTCGAACCGCTGCTCCACGACGAGTCTCGAGAGCCGTTTCTCTGCGGCGCTGACCACCTCTCGTACGTCGCCGTCGAAGATGGCGTGCGCCAGGTCGACGACAGCCGTGTACGCAACGGCGCCGGCGCCCAGCTCGCACGGCGCGCAGCAGTGCCCGAGCTCGGCGACCGCGCAGGCCGACCGGGCAGTGCGTAGGGAAAGGCGAACGGTGCACCGGCGCATCGCGCACGCGTCGTACAGCGCCAGGAGCGCCTCCTCTGCACTCGCCCGCTGACGGAAGGGGCCGAGGTAGCCGGCCCCGTCGTCGAGCACCCGCGCGACGAGCGAGAACCTCGGGAAGGGCTCGGTGGTGAGCTTGATCCACGAGCCGCGCTCGGGGAACTTGCTGCGCCGGTTGTACCGCGGGCTGTGCGCGGCGATGAGGCGCAGTTCGAGCACCTGCGCCTCGAGTTGCGTTCGGCAGACGGTGGTCTCGACACCGGTGGCCAGCCGCACCATCTCGTCGATGCGTGGCCGGGTCTCGGCCGCGGTGAAGTAGGTGCGCACGCGGTTCTTGAGGTTCTTCGACGTGCCGACGTAGAGCACCTCTTTCCGGGGGCCTTCATCGTCGGTCGACTCAGCGACGAAGCAGTACACACCGGGCTTCTCCGGGACGCCCTGAACCCACGTGCGGCGAGCGCGGCGGGCCGGGTGGACGCGACGGGTGCACTCGAGCAGGTCCTCCAGGGTGTGGACGCCGAGGCTTCCGACACGTTCGATGAGCGCGTGCAGGACGTCGACCGTGGCTCTGGCGTCGGCGAGCGCTCGATGGTTCGGCTCGACGGTGGCGTGGAAATGGCGCGCCAGGGTGGCGAGCCGGTGGTTCGGCACCTCGTCGCGCAGCATGACGCTTCGCGCGAGACCCACGGTGTCGACGACCGGCGGCATCGGCCACGGATAGCCGAGCTCGGCACAGGCCCGCTTGAGGAAGCCGACGTCGAAACGGGCGTTGTGGGCGACGATCACGCAGCCGTGGGCGAACTCGAGGAACTGCGGCAGCACGTCTGCGAGTCGCGGCGCGCCCGCGACCATCGAGTCGGTGATGCCGGTGAGCACCGCGATGGCCGCCGGGATGTGTGTGTAGGGGTTGACGAGCGTGGACAGCTCACCGGTGACCTCGCCGCCACGTACCCGCACGGCGCCGAACTCCGTGATCCGGCTGTCCTCGGCGCCGCCCGTGGTCTCGAGATCGACCACGCAGAACGCCACCTCGGACAGGTGGGTCCCGGCCTCCACCAGGAGGGGTTGGCTCGTCATGGTGGTGACGCTACGAGCGAGGTCTGACAGTTCGTCGATGAGAACTGTCAGAGGTCGATGTCAGCCTGGCTCCATGACCAGATTGAGCATTGACTGTGATCGTTGCGCTGTACGAGGGCTCGCATGCTCCGACTGCATCGTCTCCGCGCTGCTCGGGGTCCCCGAGGACGAGCTGACGTTCGATGACGCCGAGCAGGCGGCCATCGGGGCGCTGGCGGCATCCGGGATGGTGCCGCCGCTGCGGCTCGTCCCGAAGCCGTCCGCCACCCCGAATCCGGGGGACCGCAAGGAGGGCTATCGGCTATACGGCTGAGAAACGGGCTCGGCGTCTCAGCATACGATCAGCTAGGTTTTTGGTGTTCCCCCTAGCGGGACGGGAGATTTGGCCGTTTGCCTCGGAAATTCCGTGAAGAACCTCACGCCGGACTTGGCAACTCTGAGGAAGTCGTTTAGATTTTTCTCAGACTTTGGGGCCGACAACTGGAGGTAAGTGCGTGCGTGGACTACTGCGGAAGGTGGGGCTGAGCCTGGTGGCTCTGGCCCTGGCTGGGGCATATGTTCTCTCCGGCGGCGACGTCGCGCACGCTGATCCCACCACTGTTGACGGCGCGCGCGCCCAGCTGGCCCAGCTGGAGCAGCAGCAGTCGGAGCTCGACGCGAAGTACACCGAGGTGCAGGTCAAGCTCCAGGACAGCCAGAAGACACTGGACGAGGCGCGCAGCGACGCCGCGGCGCAGCAGACCAAGGTGACGACGCTCAAGACGCAGGTCAGCCAGATCGCCCTCCAGCAGTACCGCTCGAGTGGTCTCGACACCACCACCCAGCTCTTGGTCACCGATGACGTACAGAGCTTCCTCAACGGCCTCTCGACGATCAAGAAGGCCAACGACAACACCGCGTCGCTGCTCCAGGACTACCAGAGCGCGCAGGCCGACCTCGCCGATCTCCAGCGCTCCACGGAGGCGGAGACGCAGCAGATCGCCGTGCAGGAAGCCTCGCTCGCCGACCTCAAGAAGCAGTCCGACGACAAGGTCAATGCCGCGCAGGCGTTGCTCGACAAGCTGACTGCAGCGCAGCGCCAGCAGCTTGCGGCCCAGCAGGCGGCTACGAACCAGCAGGCGGCCACGGCGACTGACACCTCCCGCAGCGCCGTTCGGACGGCGATCGCCGTCGGTCCTGGCGGTAGCGCTCGTGCGATCGCCGCCCTGAACTTCGCCCTTGCCCAGGTGGGCAAGTCCTACGTACGTGGCGGCACCGGCCCGAACTCGTACGACTGCTCGGGTCTGACGATGACCGCCTTCGCCCAGGCCGGGGTTGGCCTGCCCCGCACCTCACAGGCACAGTTCGGCGTGGGCACCCCGGTGGGCCTGTCCCAGTTGGCGCCTGGCGACCTCGTGTTCTACTACTCCGGCATCAGCCACGTCGGCATCTACATCGGCAACGGCATGATCGTCCACGCGGCCAACCCGCGCAGTGGCGTCCAGACCGCTCCGGTGACCTCGATGCCGTTCATGGGTGGCCGTCGCGTCGCCTGATCTGAGGTCTCGAGGGAGATGACGACGCTCGTCGTCACGAACGACTTCCCTCCCCGCGTCGGCGGTATCGAGACATTCGTTCGCCACGTCTGTGGCTTCCTCGACGACCGTGTGGTCGTGCTCACCCGTACAGAGCGCGACGAGTCCGCCACCCGCACGTACGACGCGAGTCTCCCGTTCCCCGTCCATCGACTGCCGGGTCCGTTGCTGCCCACGCCGTCGGTCGCGCGCCGGGCGGCGGAGCTCCTCCGTGAGTACGGCGCCGAGCAGGTCGTCTTCGGCGCCGCGGCGCCGCTCGGCCTCCTCGCGAGCCCGCTCCGTACGGCTGGAGCTCACAGAATCCTCGCGCTCACCCACGGCCACGAGGTGTGGTGGTCGCGCGTACCCGGCGCGCGGCAGGCGCTGCGCCGCATCGGGCACGACGTCGACGCCCTGGGTGTCATCTCCGCCTACACGTCCGCCAGCATCGAACGAGCCCTCGCACCGGCCGACCGGACGAAGCTCATCCTGCTGCCGCCTCCGGTCGACCTCGAGGTCTTCTCACCGGCGGCTGCCCAGCCCGACCGTACGGTCATGGCTGCCTCGCGGTTCGTACGCCAGAAGGGCCTCGACCGGCTCCTCGTCGCGTGGCCACTCGTGACAGCCGTCGTCCCGGGCAGCCGGCTGCTCATCGTCGGGGACGGACCTCAGGCGTCGACGTTGCGGCGGCGAGCCGCGGGCATGGTGGGTGTCGAGATCCGTCCACCCGTCAGTCACGACGCGATGCCGGACCTGCTGCGGAAGGCGTCCGTGTTCGTCTCGCCTGTACGGACAAGGCTCGGCGGGCTGTACGCAGAGGGGCTCGGGCTCGTCGCGTGCGAGGCGGCGGCCTGCGGCCTGCCCGTCGTGGTCGGGGACTCGGGTGGTGCGCCGGAGACGGTCATCGATCAGGTCACGGGGAGCCTCGTCGACGTGGGCGATCCCGACGCGCTCGCTGCTGCCCTCGTCTACTGGCTCTCGCACCCCGCCGAGGCACGGGCTGCCGGCGTAGCAGGGCGTGCTCACGTCGCCGAGCTCGTGGGGGCCGACCACGTACGGGCACGGCTCCGGTCGACTTTGGAGGCACCCGTCTGAGTCCGGTCCGAACGATCGGTATTGTGTCGCGAAGCACGACTTTCGGGGGTCAGCGCATGCTCAGCATCGGTGTCGACATCGGCGGTACCAAGGTGGCCGCAGGCGTCGTCACACGCTCCGGCGAGGTGATCGAGCGGCTGACACTCCCGTCGCCGACGTTGAGTCCCGCGAGCGTCGAAGACCTGATCGTCGAAATCGTCGGTGAGCTACGCGCCGGGCACCTGGTGTCTTCTGTCGGGATCGGTGCCGCCGGTTGGGTGGACTCCGAGCAGGCGCTCGTCCGCTTCTCGCCCCACCTGGCTTGGCGCAACGAGCCTTTGCGCGACCGGCTGCGTACCCGGATCGACCTGCCGGTGATCGTGGACAACGACGCCAACGCGGCCGCCTGGGCCGAATACCGCTTCGGAGCCGGCCGAGGCGCCGGCGTCATGGTCTGCATCACGCTCGGTACGGGGATCGGCGGTGCTCTCCTCGTCGACGGGCGCGTCTTCCGCGGCACGTACGGCATGGCCGGCGAGTGGGGCCACATGACCGTCGTGCCGGAGGGCCATTGGTGCGCCTGCGGCAACCGTGGCTGCTGGGAGCAGTACGCGTCCGGCAACGCCCTCGTCCGTGAGGCCAACGGGCTCATCCAGTCGGGGGCCCCACAGGCGGCGGCCCTCGCGGCGGCCGCCGGACCCGACGGCATCAGCGGACCCGAGGTGACCACCCTCGCTCTCGCCGGTGACCGTCCTTCCGTCGAGCTCATCACCGATGTCGGCACCTGGCTGGGCAAAGGCATGGCCAACCTCGCCGCAGCTCTCGACCCCGAGCTGTTCGTCATCGGCGGAGGGGTCAGCGAGGCGGGTGGGTTGCTGCTGAAGCCCGCGATCGACGCGTACGCCAGGTCGTTGACCGGGCGTGGCTACCGACCAGTAGCTCGCATCGCCCTGGCCCACTTCCGCAACGACGCCGGGCTCATCGGGGCCGCCGACCTGGCCAGGCACGCGATCTCCGAGCCTCCCGGCTTGGCCTCCGCCTTCTGGCCTTGGCGGCGCACATCCCGCGGGCGGACGACTCGTCGCCGCAGGCTGCGCGACGGCTTCCTCGCCGAGTAGGTCAGACTCTCGCGCCGTTGTCGGGCCCGGCGTCGCGATCCCGCGGCAACCGTGTGAACAGGACGAGGATCCCTCCGCACATGCTGATGAAGCCCAACGGGGTGGCCCACGACCCCGCCAGCCAGCCCAGGATCACTCCGCCCAGCAGGACGACGCCTGTGAATATCGCCGCGATTCCCGACCACGCGATCGTGGACGGCCACCTGGCTGGAGGAAGCGGCGGAGGCGGGACGAAGTCGTCGATCTCGGGCCCGGGCGACCAGGATCGCGGCGACGTCAGCTCGTACGTGGTCCTGGCCGGTGGGGCCTGCTGTACGGGTGGTGGCTCGACGTCCACGTCGTCGAGCGAGTCCTCATCGAGGTCGGCGAGCTGCGCGACGATCTCGCGGAACTCATCGTCGACGTTGTCGGTCATCGAGAGACGAGCGAAGCGATGAAGCTGGCGCAGCCCGCGAAGATCTCGGGAGCGTCGTAGTCGAGCGTCGCCACGTGGTAGCTCCGCTCCAGCATCATCTCCTTGACATCGTGGGATCCGATGTCGCGGATGATCATCGCTGCCGACGACGGATCAACCACATGGTCCGTACGGGATCGGAAGAGCAGAACGGGCGCCGTCACCTTGCCGAGGTCGCCCTGCACCGCCCGCCACAACCGCGTGACCTGCACGACGCCCTTGAGTGGTGTGCGGTCGTACGCGCCCTCGTCGACGCCCGGCTGGGCGATGTCGCTGCCGATGGCGGCCATCGACCGAGTGAAGCGGGACAGCAGCGGCAGGACGAGGAAACGCTTGTCGCGCGTCGTCACCGACGGGTTGACCAGGATGAGGCCCGCGACCGGGCGATGGGCGCCCAGCTCGAGGGCGAGCGACCCACCCATGGACAGCGCGCCGACAAAGACGACATCGACCTCGGCCGCCAGCGCGTCGTAGGCGCGTTCGACGGTCGCGTACCAGTCCGTCCACTCCACGCGCTCCATGTCCTGCCACCGGGTGCCGTGCCCTGGCAGCAGAGGAAGCTCGACGCGGTAGCCGCGAGCCACGAGGTCGTCCGCCCAAGGGCGGAGGGAGCGGGGGCTGCCGGTGAAGCCATGGATCAAGAGGACGCCGATAGTGCCGGAGCCGCCCGAGAAGGGCTCGGCCCCCTCCAGGAGGCCCGCGGTGGTTGTCACGAGGACAATCGTAGGCGCGGTCGGCGGGTTCGGTGGGTCCTTGGGCGCTACAGTCCTGGCGAGACGAGTGAAAGGGCCCAGGTCGTGCTGTACACGCTGTTCAAGTACCTCCTGGTCAGGCCCATCTGCACGATCGTGTTCCGGCCCTGGGTCGAGGGCGAGGAGAACATCCCTGAGACCGGCGGCGTGATCCTCGCCGGCAATCACCTGTCGGCCGGTGACACGTTCCTCCTGCCGGCGATGATCACGCGCCAGATGACGTTCCCGGCGAAGGCGGAGCTCTTCCAGGGGCGCGGCTTCAAGGGGCGCATCCTCGCCTGGTTCCTCACGGGGGTCGGCCAGGTGTCGATGGACCGTTCCGGAGGCCGAGCAAGCGCAGATGGCCTGCGGCCCGTCTACGAGGCGCTCGCGGGCGGTGGGGTGGTCGGCATCTTCCCCGAAGGCACGAGGTCTCACGACGGCCGTCTCTACCGCGGCCGTACCGGCGTGGCCCGGTTGGCCCTCGGCGGGCGCGTCCCGGTCATCCCGGTCGGCTTCTTCAACACGGAGTTTCGGCGTGGCCCGTTCGGCATCCCGCTCATGAAGAAGCCCGGCATCCGGATCGGCAAGCCCCTCGACTTCTCCGATCACTTCGGCTCCACCGAAGGGTCGGTCTACCGCGAGGTGACCGACTCCGTCATGACGGCCATCCAGGAGCTGACCGGGCAGGAGTACGTCCCCGTGTACAGCAACTCTGACCGCGCCATGCAGATCCCCAGCGATCCGGCACCAGCCACGGAAACCTGATGCGGATGCAGCCGGTCTGGATCTCCCGGAGGGACTCGACGGCCTCCCAGGTCCTGCTGCGTCCACTGCTCCGGGTCCTCAACTGGCTGCGCATCGCGTTGTGCGTGCATGCCCTCGTCGTCAACGCCCTCCGCTGGCACGAAGTTGCTCATCGCGGGCTGCTGGTCGCCGCCCTGATCTGGATGGTGACCTGGACGGCCCTGGCCGCATTGGCGTACTCCCGTTCCGCCACGCGCCGCCAGGCGTTCCTTGTCGCCGATCTCGTCGTCGCTGTCGCCCTCATGGCCCTGTCGGCGCCCATCCTCGGGACGACCGTCTTCGCGAACGACTACCTGGCACTTCCCGCATACTGGGCGATCTGCGCGCCGCTGGTTGTGGCCATGGCGTACGGCGTCGTGCCCGGCGCGATCACGGGCGCGGTCGTCGGAGGGATCCTCGTCGTGGTGACCCCGTCGTTCGAGCCGGCCCTGTGGAGCTGGTTAGTCGTGTTCGCGCTTCTCGGCGCCGGCATCGGCGTGCTCGTGGATCTGCTGCTCTCTTCGATGGGGGAGCGCGACCGAGCGTTCGCGGAGACCGCGTCGTTGGCCGAGCGTGAGCGGCTCAACCGGATCGTCCACGACGGCGTACTCCAGGTCCTCGCCCTCGTCGAGCGCGAGGGTCCCGGGATGGGACCGCGCGGCGTACGGCTCGCGGCGCTGGCTCGGGAGCAGGAGAGCCGGCTGCGCGTGCTGCTGCTCGACCGCAGCCTCGACCAACCCGCCGCCGACCACGTGGACATCACCGCCGTGCTCGACCGCCACGAGAGCAGCACCGTCACCATCTCCGCGATGGCCGAACGGGTCATGGTGTCGAGCCGCGAGGCGCTCGAGATCGACGCCGTGGTGACCGAGATCCTCGCCAACGTCGCCAAGCACGCCGGACCGGCCGCGCGGGCGTGGGTGCTCCTCGAGCACGAGGGCCGAGAGCTGATCATCTCCCTGCGGGACAACGGCATCGGGGCCAAGGCGGAGGACATCACCAAGGCGGGGGAGCGCGGCCACATCGGCGTGCGTGAATCCGTCCTGGGACGGATCCGCGACCTCGGTGGGCAGGCAGTCGTTCGCGCCGCGCCGGGGCGCGGAGTTGACTGGGAACTGCGGATTCCGGTCCAGTAGCTTGTCGAGACGAGGAGTGCTGATGACTGAGCCGGACGGACCGCGTGTGATGCTGGTCGACGACCACCCGGTGTGGATCGAGGCGATGTCGGGCGACCTCGAGGCCGCCGGGTTCCGGATCGTCGCGACCGCCGCCACCGGCGACGAGGCGCTGCGCCGGGCCCGCGCGACCCGTCCCGACGTACTGGTGATGGATCTGCAGATCCCTGCACCTGACGGAGCGACCTGTACGGAGATCCTGCTGCACGAGTTCCCCGACATGCACGTCCTGGTGATCTCCGCGTCCGGTGAGCGCGACGACGTGCTGCGGGCGATCAAGGCGGGCGCCAAGGGCTACCTCGTGAAGTCGGCGACGCCTGAGGAGCTGCTCGAGGGCGTACGTCGTACCGCTGACGGCGACGCCGTCTTCACCCCCGGCCTCGCCGGCCTGGTGCTCGGCGAGTTCCGCCGCATGGTCACCGACGCGGCCAAGCACAACGACGCCGGCCCGATCCTCACGACGCGCGAGACCGAGGTGCTGCGCCGCGTCGCCAAGGGCATGGCCTACCGCGAGATCGCCGACGAGCTCTTCGTCTCCCACCGGACCGTGCAGAACCACGTACAGAACGTCCTCCGCAAGCTCCAGCTCCACAACCGCGTCGAGCTGACCCTGTACGCGATCGAGCAGGGCTACAAGGACGAGGCGCGGTAGCCCGCCTCGCCGTCTGATGGCTGGTTCGAGCTGGGCGGTTCATGGATCCTCCTGACCTCCGCACAGCACGTACTCCACCGATC
>DAIPZP010000024.1:4234-12411 GCA_036782155.1 Propionibacteriaceae bacterium | reverse complement strand
TGGCTGCGGACAGGGCGGACTCCAGGTCGATGTCTTCCTGACTCTTTCCGCCAACCCACCAGGAAAACACCACCTCGGGGAGTGAGTCCGGCTTACCCCCTACGGACGACGGCTGGGACACGGAGAGCTCCAATCAGGCCGATCAGGCATCCTCGACTGGGTCGCGGCGCGGATGTCCGGCACGCTCAGCATAGAGTTCGCGCACGGTGCCACTCCAGCGCCTGGAGTCGTCGCGGCTCAGAGGGATCCCCATCTGGCGCACGGGCCAGTCACAGTGTCCCCACAACTGACGGGTATCCCATGGACGGGTGACCGATGAACAGCAGCCCAACCCAGCATCGAGCAATCCCCCGGAGCCCGAGAACGAGAATCCGAGCGGGAACGAGCCGCCGACGCCTGCAGGTCCTTCGCGCCGCATGGTGCTGCTGTGGGCCGGCCTCGGCGTTTCCGGCGCGGCGGCCCTCGGTGCGGGTGCCTTCGCTGTCTACGCGTCGCAGTCGAACACGTCGAACAACTCGAGCCAGGGCGATCCAGGACAGATGCCTCAGGGTGGGCCGGGCGGAGAGATGCCGTCCGGCGGGCGGTCAGGACGGCGCAGCGGCTTCCCGTCCGGTGCGAGGCCCAGCGGCTTCCCGTCCGGTGGCACTAGACGCAGCCGCGACGCATCGGGCATGGCGTCGGGGATGCCAACTGATCAGCCGACCTGAGCGCAGCACCAAGGGCTCATGCAGCCGACGCGCGTACGACCCGCCTGATGAGGTCGTACGGGATCGGCTTGGCCAGGTCGAACTTCAGCGTGCCTCGGCCGGCGAGGTACGGCCCGAGGTCGGCCAACAGCTGAGAGTCGCCCTTCGGCACCGGGTACAGGCTCACGTGACGGTTCCAGCCGGCCACGTGGACGATCCGACGTCCGGCGAGGGAGAACGTCGGCATGTCGTACGAGATCGCCTCGGTCGCCGACGGGAACTCATCGACGACGATCCGGCGGATCTCATCGAGGACGTCGCGCGTCCGCGGAGCCAGAGCGGCGAGGTAGTCGTCGACCGACTTACCGACCGGCATCCGCGTCACTCCTCGGAGTCGGCGGGATCCTTCTGCGCCGCCGCCCGCCGCTCGGCCCTCACGTCAGCCTCGGTGGGGAAGGTGTTCGCGATCCGCAGGTGGTGACGCATCGAGAAGTAGATGGCGACCAGCACGAGCCCCACGACACCCACGAGGACGAGCGGCAACCAGCCGGCGTGGACGACGCTGTCGTCGACTTGGAGCCATGTCATGGGCGAAATGTACCGCGTGGGCCTAGATCGAGTAGTCCGGCGCGAGAGCGGGATTCGGTACCGCGACGCCGGAGAAGAGGTCGCCCTCCGGGATGACCGTCGGTACGGTGCTGAGGACCAGCTGGTAGTCCTCGGTCGGCCAGCCCATCTTCTGGATCTCGCTCGGCACCGCGAACCAATGACCGTCGGGGTCGATCTGGGTCGCATGGGCGCGTAGCGCGTCGTCGCGTACCGAGAAGAAGTCCGCGCAGGGGATGAAGGTCGTGAGCCGGTACGCCCTCTGGTCGTCGGGGAACGACGCGAGCCGCTCGGTGTAGACCGGCTCCAGGCCGTGCTCGTGCATGAGCTCGTCGAGCCGCATGAACCGGTTCCGGTGACCGCCCATGTGGTAGTAGACCTTCTTCACCTGCCACACCGGCCCTGCCTCGGGCACCGCCTTCGGATCGGCAGCCATCGAGACAGCCGCCATCGAGACCTTGTGGCACATGAGGTGGTCCGGGTGGGGGTAGCCGCCCTTCTCGTCGTACGTCAGCAGCACCTGCGGGCGGAACCGGCGGATGTGTGCGACGAGCCGTGCCGCGGCCACCTCGACGTCCTGCAAGGCGAAGCAGCCTTCCGGCAGGGGTGGCAGAGGGTCGCCCTCGGGAAGGCCGGAGTCGACGAAGCCGAGCCAGACCTGGCCCACACCGAGGATCTGCCGCGCTGCAGCCATCTCCGCACGCCGGATCTCGGCCAGGTTCTCCCAGACCTCCGGCCGGTCCATCTTGGGGTTGAGCACGTCGCCGCGCTCCCCTCCCGTACACGTCGCCACGAGCACCTGGACGCCCTCGGCGGCGTACTTCGCCATGGTCGCGGCGCCCTTGCTCGACTCGTCATCGGGATGAGCGTGGACGGCCATGAGGCGCAGCGGCTCGCCGGCCTCGTCGATGCGTTGTGGCATGGGCATGCCCGGTATTGAACCACCGAGGCACTCGGCAGCCGCCATCTCCGGGCAGAATGGACCTTCGTGTCCACTGACGAGGTTTCCCCCGACGCTGCCCTGACCCCGGAACCGGCGGTTTGGCGCGGACCGCGGACAGCTGAGGAAGAGGCCCGGATCGCCGCCCGGTACCCGCGGCCGAGGCGCTGGCCGCTCATCACCCTCGGCGTCGTGTTCGCCCTGCTGCTCGGCACGTGGACCCTCTGGACCGCGGTGTGGCACGCCAATCCCCCGGTCTCGGCCCAGGTGCTGTCGTTCGACGTGGTCAGCGACTCTGAGGTCCAGGTCGTGCTGCACGTCGACCGTCCTGACCCCTCGATCGCCGGCGTCTGCACGATCATCACGCAGGCCGAGAACTACCAGCAGGTGGGCGAGGTCGACGCCCAGCTCGAACCGGGCACCCAGAGGCTCACCGACATCACGGTGACCGTACGGACGATCGCCCGGGCGACATCCGCCTCGCTGCAGGGTTGTCACGCACGCTCCTGACTACCCCTTGCGTTGCTAGCCTTGGGGGATGACCACGGACGCGATCTGGCTGACTCCTGAGGCCCATGCGAAGCTGCGCGATGAGTACGAATATCTCATCGGCAAGGGACGCGAAGAGGTCACGGCGAGGATCGCCTTCGCCCGCGAGGAGGGCGACCTGTCGGAGAACGCGGGGTACCACGCGGCGCGCGAGGAGCAGGGCCAGCGTGAGCTGCGCATCCGGCAGCTGAAGGCGATCCTCGACAAGGCGAAGGTGGGTGCGCCCCCCGGGGCCGCGTCCGGCACCGTACAGCCCGGCATGAAGGTCACCATCGCCTTCGACGGCGACCTCGACGACACGGACACGTTCCTGCTGGGCTCACGCGAGATGCTCGGGCTCGACGACTCCGTGGAGATGGCTGTGTACTCGCCGCAGTCGCCCCTCGGCTCCGCGATCATCGACCGCTCCGTCGGCGACGACGTCAGCTACGAGGCGCCCAACGGCAAGCAGATCGCCGTGACGATCGTCGAGGCCGAGGTCTTCTGATCACAGGTCGACGAGGAGCCTCTGCGCCTCCGCCGGGTCGAGCGCTCCGGCGGCGACCTCGGCGAGCACCTGCTCCCGCGTGAGAGTCGGCGTCGGCTCGGGTTCCTCTGAGCCGTTGAGACCCAGGTGGTCCAGAACGGTGGTCAGGCGAAGCCGGGCCGTCGGGTACGACACGCCCAGGTGCTTCTCCAGCTCGCGGATGTTGCCCCGCGACGCGAGGAAGACGCGCAGCACCTCGAGGTCAGCGTCGGACAGTGCGCAGAAGTCGCACGGCGCGAAGTGCCCGCCGATCTCCGAGCCACAGGCCGTACAACCCAGCCGTGTCGTCACGAGCCTGTCCCCGCACACGGGACATGTGGTGGGCGCGCGGTACGTCACCCGTGGCGTGTTCATCGGACGTCCTCGTCGCTCGCGATCGTGTCCGGGAGCTTCACCGTCGCGTAGCCCATCACCACGCTGAGGTCGAGTCGGGCGGCGCCGGAGCCGAGGACGACTTCGTCCAGGCCCTCCTCATGGGTGCCGGACCAGGCGATCCTGCCGAGCTGGCTCTCGCCGTGGACGACGACGCTGGAGCCCTGCCCCAGCTGGACGGTCAGGCTGCCGGACTCGCAGCGCACCCGTGAACGTCCGGACGTGATCGTGCCGTCAATGGTCACCTGCCCTGCCTGGGCGAGCACGTCCGACGCCTCCGCGACGTCCTTGAGGACAGCGGACCCTGCCGTGAGCCGCACCTTGCCCAGGTACGGGAGGCCCTCGGTCGTGAGGGTTCCGGCTGTCACCTCGACGTCGACGACGATCGACGGGTTGACCCGCAGCTGCAGCTCCTTGCCGAGTCCCAGCGACCGCAGGTCGTCGAGGCTGCGCGGCGGCCGCAGCAGGGAGAAGCCGTCGAGCGACGGCCCGGCGTCCCCGTCGGAGTTCACCTCGAGGACCGAGCCGTTGCGGCGCAGCACGTGAGGGCCGTCGACCGCCACGGTAGCGACGCCGGTGTCACCCACGATTCGTACCCGGCGGCCCACTGCCCTCACGGAGATGCGGTCGACGCCGTTCGTTCCGGGCGCGCGGCGCTTCTTCGGCGGGTCATGGGGCTCCGAGGAGGGACCGGCGTGAGGGGTCGCCTCGTGCCATTCCCCCGAGGACTCGGCGCGCGTCGGACGGGGCGGCTGCTCGAACGGTGTGGGGTCGGGGGCGTTGCGCGCTTCATCGATACGTCGGCTGGCCTCGGCGGCGTCGATTCGGCCTGCGGCGAGGTCTTCCAGAATGCCGGTGATGTCTTCACTCATGTCTTCTACGGTACCCCGACTTTCGGATATAGCAAGAGTACCTTTCCTTTATCGGAACTCCGCAGCCACGGATAGGGTGATCCGGTGCGTATGCCCCGCCCGGTCCTCGTCCTCGCGATCATCGCGTTCCTCGTGGCCCTGGGCTTCGGCATCGTCTCGCCGGTCCTGCCCCTCTTCGCACGGACGTTCGGCGTCTCAACGCTGGCTGCCGGTGCGGTGGCGTCGAGCTTCGCCCTCGTTCGGGTGGCGTCTCTGCCAATGGCGGCGAAACTGGCCCGCCGCCTGGCAGAACGACGCGTCATCGTGGCCGGGGTGCTGATCGTGGCTGTCTCCAGCGCATGGTGCGCGGCCGCGACCTCGTACTGGCAGTTCCTGATCGCTCGCGCGGCCGGGGGCGTGGGGTCGGCGATGTTCACGATCGGAGCCACCACGCTCCTGTTCTCCGTGACCCCGTCCGAACGGCTGGGCCGCGCGTCCGGCCTGTTCAACGGAGGGTTCGTGCTCGGCGGCATGACCGGCCCGGTTCTCGGCGGCATCCTCACCGGTGCGTCGCTGAGGGCGCCTTTCGTCGTGTACGCGATCGGTCTGGGCGTCGCCGGCGTCGTCGCCTGGACCATGCTGCCGATGCACGGTGAGACGACCGCTTCGGTCGAGGCACAGGGCGCTGAGGTGTCGATCCGCACAGCCATCCATGACCGGCGCTACGTCGCGGCGGTGCTGTCCGCCTTCGCGCAGGGGTGGCAGTCCAACGGGGTGAGGTCACTGGTCGTGCCGCTGCTCGTCGTCGAGACGCTGGCCAAGCCGGCGTCCTGGTCGGCATGGGCCTTCGGCGCGGCCGCGGCCGCACAAGCGCTGACGTTGTACGGATCGGGCTGGATCAGCGACCGGGTCGGTCGCCGGATCGCGCTGGTCACCGGTTCGGTCGTGACGGCTCTGCTGGGGCTCGCGTTCATCGCGCCCGCCTCGTACACGGTGCTCGTCGTCGTGCTCTGCCTGTACGGGGTGGGCGCGTCACTCGCCTCGACATCGGCACAGGCGAGCGTCGGCGACGCCATCGGCCGCAGGGGCGGACCGGCGCTGGCCAGCTACCAGATGGCCGGCGACATCGGCCAGATCGCCGGTCCCCTGGCTGCCGGTGCACTGCTGGATGCCGGCTCGACGGTCGCGGCCGTAGGGATCGGCGCAGGATTCCTCGTGGTCGCGGCCGCGGGTGCGATGTCGATGCCGCGCCGGATCGCGCCGGCTCAGGCCTGACCGAGGCGGCTCAAGCCCTCGACGGCCAGCGCGACGTAGTCGTCCGCGACGAAGTCGTCGAAGAGGCTCGACTGGATGACCATGCCCATCACCAGGCCAACAAGAAGTGATGCCACGGCGACGCTGTCTCCGCCGTAGCCGTGCGTCTCGCACCACTGCTCCACATGGGCGGCCACCCCGACGGGCAGTCCTCCTGCTCGGTCACGCAGCAGGTTGCGTAGACGGTCGTCACCGGCAGCTCCGGCCCAGACCTGCAGGAGGAGCGGTGCGGTCTCGGCCTCGGCAGCGACACGTATGGCGGCGAGCCGGAACAGTTCCGCGGGGGTGACCGGGCCGGTCTCCTGGATGGCCGCCTCGATCGGTCGCGCGAGTGCACGTTCGGCGATCGCCAGCACGATGTCCTGCTTGGACTCGAAGTGGTGGTAGATCGCGCCGGCGCTGGTCTCGGAGGCCGCGATGATGTCCGCCACCGACATGGCGCCGACCCCACGTTCACGGATCAGCATCTCGGCGGCGTTGAGGATCGCCTCGCGACTCGCTCCGTAGGGCCTGGACACAAAGCATCACCCTATCCGTGGCCAGAAGTGGCCGACGGGCGGCCAGCCGGTCCGTTTGGGCGCGCGGTCGAAACTGGGGTGCATGACGTTGGACAGGCGTGGGCTGCTGCTGGGCACTTCGGCGTTGTTCGTCGCTGGTTGCGCGGCCCCCAAGGGCTCCCCGAGCACGTCGGCCACGGCCACGGCCCCTTCGCCGAGCACGTCGGCCGCCTCCGCACCGAGCGCCTCAGTTCCGGCCACCACGGCAGCCGCTGCAACCCAGGCACCGGCGCCCGCCCCACTACCCGCGACGGTTCCTTGGAGCGCCGACGGGAACGAGATCCAGGGCGCCGTGAAGCTCGTGGCGACCCGGATGATTGAGGCACTCGGGACCTGGGACGCATCGACGGCGGGGGTTGCCGCCGCGAGAGCGAGGCTCTCAGCGCTCGAGGTCGACCCGGCCCTCGCATCGCAGGCGGCGGATCTCCTGACCGGCGGCGTGTTGGCGAAGGTCCAGGTGATCGACGCGCAGTACGGAGGGTTGCTCGCCTCGTCAGCGAGCGTGCTGATCCCCACCCGGCAATGGGTGATCAGCCAATCGGGGGCCGTCACCCAGCGCGGCTGGACGTTCGATGTCCGTCTGTCTGCGGCCGTCCCTTCCTGGCGGGTCACCGCGATCAACCCGAGCGCGCCCGGTGCGGCCGCGGCCGTCGATTCGCTGGCCACTCAGGTGCTGAGCTCGTCGCGCATCGACCTGCCGCCTGCCTCACGCGCCGACATCGCCTCGGGCCAGGTCCACGACACCGTGCTGCGGGCCATGTTGGGCCTCGCGCAGACGTACACGATCGGTGTGAGCGTGATCCGGTCCGGCCACCCGACGTATGTGTTCGGCACGACCCGCCTCAGCGACCATCCGCGCGGACGTGCGTTCGACACCTGGCGCATCAACGGCATGCCGGTCGTGGCCGCATCGACGCCGCGCTCGCTGGTCACCGGGTACATGACGGCGGTGGCCGCGCTCGGCTCGTACAACGTGGGCGGGCCGTACCTGCTCAACGGCAGCGTGTACTTCTCGGACCAGACCCATCACGACCACGTCCACGCCGGGTTCAGCACCTGAGCCCGTCGGCGACTTGCGCGGAGGCGGCGACGTGGCATAGGAGAGGTCCATGCCGCAGCCACTGAACCAGCTCATCGCCCCCGACTGGGCCGCCGCGCTGGCCGACGTCGAACCACAGATCCACGCGATGGGCGACTGGCTACGTAGTGAACTCGCTGCTGGGCGGCCGTACCTCCCTTCGGGGCAGAACGTGCTGCGGGCGTTCACGCTCCCGCTGGAGCAGGTACGGGTGCTCGTGGTCGGCCAGGACCCGTACCCCACGCCCGGTCACCCCGTGGGACTGTCGTTCTCGGTGGGCCCGGACGTGACGCCGCTGCCGGCCTCGCTGCGCAACATGTACAAGGAGCTGAGCGACGACCTCGGCATCGCGCCGCCGCCCAACGGCGACCTGAGCCCGTGGTTCACCCAAGGCGTGCTGCTGCTCAACAGGGTGCTCACCGTCCAGCCGGGCTCCCCCGGTTCGCACCGTGGCAAGGGCTGGGAGGCCATCACCCAGCGCGCGATCGAGGTGCTCGCGGCGCGCGGCGGTCCGCTCGTCGCGGTGCTCTGGGGGCGCGATGCGCGGAACCTCAAGCCGCTACTTCCAGAGGTCCCGGTGGTCGAGAGCGCCCATCCCTCGCCGCTCTCGGCCAGTGCCGGATTCTTCGGCTCCCGTCCGTACTCGAGGGTCAACGCTCTCCTCACCGAACAGGGCGCGGCGCCGATCCGCTGGGCCT
>DAIPZP010000024.1:0-4134 GCA_036782155.1 Propionibacteriaceae bacterium | reverse complement strand
TCCAATCGGACAATTTGAACCTTCCAAGTCCGGTAGTGTTCTGCTGTCCAGAACGTCAAGGAGGCCGACGTGAACCTCTCGCTACCCGATGTCGTGACTGCCCCTGCGATCGAAGACCTCGATGCGATCCCCACCGGTGACATGCCTGGTGACAAGGTGCAGATCGGCGAAGGTCACGTCGCCAAGGCGACGGCCGTCCTCCCCCGCCTCTGGGAGATCCTCAGACCCATCCTCGAGGCCAGCCCTCACCAGCGAGCGGTCCTCGCCGTACATGGCGGGTCGGGTGTCGGCAAGAGCGAGATCGGCTCGCTGCTCGCCCACTACCTGCGCGCGAACGGCATCGGCGCCTACGTGATGAGCGGCGACAACTACCCGCGCCGGATCCCGCGCGACAACGACGCCGAGCGCCTCCGCACGTTCCGTACCGCCGGGGTCCGCGGCCTCGTCGACGCCGGTCTGTACGACGACTCCGTACGGAAGGGCCTCACGGCGCTCCAGACGGCCGACCGCGACGCCGACCCGGCAGCAGTGGCCGACAGCCCGTGGCTCGCGACGTACCAGCGGGTCGGTCGCGCCGCTCTCGACGCCTACCTCGGCACGCCGAACGAGATCGACTTCGACGAGGTGTCCGGCATTCTCGCCCGTTTCCATGACGGTGCGACGTCGCTGCAGCTCAAGCGCATGGGCCGCGAGCTGGGCGAGCTCTGGTACGAATCCGTCGACGTCGCGCAAGTCAACGTGCTCGTCGTCGAGTGGACGCACGGGAACTCCGACCACCTCGTCGGCGTCGACGTACCGATCCTCCTGAGCTCGACGCCCGAGGAGACGCTCGCCCACCGTCGGTCACGCGCCCGCGACGGTGCGACCGACTCGCCGTTCACCACGATGGTGCTCGCTCTCGAGCAGGCGAAGCTCGCCTCGCAGGCGCACAAGGCGAAGATCATCGTGGCGAAGTCGGGAGAGCTCATCGACTACGACGCGTACCTCGAGAGCATGGGCCGCAACCTGCCCGGCGCCGGAGCGATGCTCAACGTGTACCCGGACAGCGTCGGCGGTACGGTCTCCGACGTCGTCGACCTCGTCACCGATCCCGCCGTGACGGGCGCGTTCTCGGCGGTGTACCTGCTGCCCAGCGTGTTCAACACCGATCTCGACCGCGGCTTCTCCGTGATCGACTATGGCTTGAACAGGATGTACGCGACGCAGGCCGACCTGGACGCGCTGCGTGACGCCGGGATCTCGCTGAAGCTCGACTTCATCCTCAACCACGCCTCCGTCCTGTCGCCGCAGTTCCAGGACCTGGTGGCCAAGGGCGACCGGTCGGCGTACAAGGACTTCTTCGTCGACTGGAACGCGTTCTGGGCGGGGCACGGCACCATGACGGAGGGCGGCTTCGTCCAGCCGGACGCGGCGCTCATCAAGGACATGTACTTCCGCAAGCCCGGCCTGCCGATCCTCATGGTTCGGCTGCCCGACGGTGCGGAACGGCCGTACTGGAACACGTTCTACCAAGAGGTCCGGTACACGGCGCCTGACACGCTCCAGGTCATGTCAGCCTCGGGCTTGCAGTACGCGGCCGCCGAGGTCGTCGCGTCGCGGGTGGCGGCGGCGATCGCCGAGGGCAAGAGTCCCGGCGACGCCGATTTCACCGGCTTTGAGGACGTACGCGACGCCGTGGTGGACGACGTCGAGTCGCGGCGTACGTACCTTGGCCAGATGGACCTCGACATCCGCTCGCGAGGTGTGTGGGAGTTCTACGCAGACACGCTCTCGAAGCTCGCCGGCTACGGCGCGGAGATCGTGCGGCTGGACGCGTTCGCGTACGCGCCGAAGGAGCCGGGCGCCACGAACTTCCTCAACGACCCCGGCACCTGGGACCTGCTGGCGCGCGTCAAGGAGCTCGCCGACGATCGCGGGCTCAAGCTGCTGCCCGAGATCCATGCACGCTACGAGGAGGGCATCCACGAGCTCTTGGCGAACAAGGGCTTCATGACGTACGACTTCTTCCTGCCCGGTCTCGTCATCGACGCCCTCGCTCGGCGCGACGCGTCCGTGCTCACACGCTGGATCCGCGAGGTCGTGGCCAAGCAGATCCGTACGGTCACCATGCTCGGCTGCCACGACGGCATCCCGCTGCTCGACCTCAAGGGACTGCTCGACGACGAGCACATCGAGGCGGTCATCGAGACGGTGAAGGCGCGCGGTGGCTACGTGAAGGACCTCCACGGCGCGAAGAACATCTACTACCAGGTCAACGCGACGTACTACTCGGCGCTCGGCGAATCCGACGCCGCGATGCTGCTGGCGCGGGCGATCCAGCTGTTCACGCCCGGCAAGCCGCAGGTCTGGTACCTCGACCTGTTCGCCGGCCGCAACGACCACGAGGCCGTCGAACGAGCCGGCGCCGGCGGGCACAAGGAGATCAACCGGACCAACCTCAGCCGCGAGGCGGTACAGGCAGGGCTGGAGCAGCCGGTGGTACGCAGGCAGCTCGAGCTGCTCCGGTTCCGGAACTCGTTCGGTGCGTTCGGCTTCGACGCCGAGTGTCAGGTCGCGGACACCGACCCCGATCAGTTGCGGATCACGTGGCGACACGGTGAGGATGAGGCCGTGCTGGATGCCAACCTGACGACGTGCGAGTTCACCGTGACCGCGAACGGGGTGACCGTATGAGGCTCGCGACTCCCGTCGACGCGACAGGCCACTCAGGCCATGCCTGGGGCAAGGCCCACTGGGTCGCGGTGGCCGACGTCGCCGATGGCACGATCAGCGACTGGCAGGTCCACGAGGTGGCTTGGGACGTCTCGCACGACTCCGGCACCCACGGCTCCCATCACGCTCTGGTCGTGACGTTCCTGCGCGAGCAGAGGATCGACGCCATCGTCGTTGACCACGTCGGCGAGGGCATGCGGCGGATGCTGGCCACCATGAACATCCCGATGTTGCCGGCCACCCCCGGTGACGCGAAGGAGTCCGTACTCGCGGCTGTGCGCGCCTAGCGTCTACGCGGGAGAGTCTCCGGTCCGAGGTTCGACCCAGGACGGCCGCTGGCATGAAGGATGGGACTCTATGGTCGACCGAAGCCACGTAACCTACCTGTATCCCGACGGGCGCCTGCAGGCGCTGGTCCCGTTCTGGAGCGTAGGCAGCGCGGAACTCGTCGCAGGATGGACGCCCGACGGGACCTCAGTGATGTACTGGGCGACGGCCGACGGCCAGGACCCGAGGAGCGTCTCACTCGATCAGCGGTTCGCCCCGGATCTCACGACTGCACCTCGGATCTGGCACGGGAATATGCTCCGCATCTTCCAGCCCCATGCGTGGTACCAGGTCCTCCATTTCTTCACACCGACAGACGCTTTCAGCCACTGGTACGTCGACTTCGAAACTCCCAAGAAGCCCGATGGGCATGGCGGTTGGACTACGTGCGACCTCGAGCTCGACCTCATCATCAGAGCTGACCACCGCGCGGAGTGGAAAGACGCCGACGAGCTGACCGCAGCTCTCGCGGCCGGCTATCTCAGCGATGAGGTGGTCACCACGATGCTCCCTGTCGCCCAGGCGATCCACGACGATCCCGGCGGCTTCATCCGCGAGCTGCCGGACTGGCGGGACTTTCCCGGGATCGACGGTCTGGGTCCGCTGGATCTGCCCATCGACGCCGCCTGGCGGCACCTCGTTCGCTGAGGGCCGAGAGCGTGGGTTGACGGCGCACTTACAGTGCCTGCATGCGCGTACCTGAGTGGCGACCCGCACTCACGGCAGCGCACGACGCTGCCCTCGAGTGGCTCGAGCACCTCGCCGAGCGGCCGGTGAGGCCCGAGGTCGACTACGACGCGATGTACGCGGCGCTTCACGAACCTATGCCCGAAGCCGGGCTGCCCGCGGGGGTTTTCAATGTGCTTCAGGGCAATGCCGCGACCGTGAATCAACTGCTCGAGCATGACGACGTGAAGGCGGTGAGCTTCGTCGGCTCGACGCCGGTCGCGCGCCACGTGTACAACGTCGCCACCGAACACGGCAAACGCGTGCAGGCCCTCGGCGGCGCAAAGAACCACATGGTGGTCCTGCCCGACGCCGACCTCGACATCGCGGCGGACGCGGCTATCAACGCCGGCTACGGCGCCGCGGGCG
>DAIPZP010000023.1:0-12457 GCA_036782155.1 Propionibacteriaceae bacterium | reverse complement strand
GCAGGCTCCCCAGCCCCCGGTCGCCCCGGCCGCCCAGCACCCTGGTCCGGCCTTCCACTGGCAGGCGCCCGCTCAGCAGGTTCCCGCCCCGCAGACGCCCGCCTACGGTCAGCGGTTCGCGGCGCCCGAGGACCCTGCCTACCCGCAGCAGCAGCCGGCCCGTGCGTACCCACAGCAGCAGCCGGCCCGTGCGTACCCACAACAGCCGCAAGCACCGCAGAACCCCCCGTACTTCCCGCCGCAGGCACCCACGTACCCGTCGGCGCCCTTCCGCGCTCAGCAACCGCCGGCGACCCCCACGTACAACCCCGCCTACGGGCTACGCGGCTACCCGTCCGGTCCCCCATTGGCCCCGCCGGCATGGCAGGCGACGCCGACCTGGGCGCCGCCGCAGCAGTACGCCCCTGGCTACCAGGGCCCGCCCGGTTCCTACGCTCCGTACGGTCTCCAGCCCGGCCCATACGCGTACCCGCCCTTCGCCCCGCCGAGGAAGCGCCACGCCGGCAGGGTGCTGCTGGTGCTGCTCACGGTGGCCATCCTCATCGGCGTGGCCGTCCCCGTGATCAGCACGATCACGACCTCCGGCTACGTCAATCAGTCGTACGTCCCGCCGCAGCCCGACACGAACCCGCCGGCGCTGCCGAAGGTCGCGGGCGAGGGGACGGCCCGCGAAACGGTGACGGCGAGTTCCCTGTACGCACAGAGCGTCCCCAACCCGACCCGGTGCACGGTGACGACGATCGATCTGTCCGCGGCCAGCGAGGCGGAGCTGCAGGCGCACATGAGCGACGTGGTGGCCTGCCTGATGCGCGTCTGGGACACCACGGTGACCAAGGCGGGCTTCGAGCTGCCGCGGCCGCCGGTGATCGTGTACTCAGCCGCCATCTCCACCTCCTGCGGCAAGCTGGCCACGCTGAATGCCGCGTACTGCGGCTCGGACCAGAAGATCTACTACGCCACCGACCTGCCGCAGGCCATCCCGAGCGAGCTGCGCTCCTCGCGGTTCATCGTCGAAGTGATCGTGGCGCACGAGTTCGGCCACGCGGTGCAGGCTCGTACCGGCATCCTGTCCGCTGCTCACGGGCTCTCCGACGCGGCGACGACGACGACGGACTCGAACCAGTGGTCCCGCCGGACGGAGCTCCAGGCCGACTGCTTCGCCGGGCTCTTCATCCGGTCGGTGTCGAAGTCAGCCGGCATCAGCCAGCAGGACCTCGACAACATCGCCACGCTGATGGTGGCTTTCGGCGACGACTCGCTGAGCAAGAACTCCGGCGTGGACGGCGGCCACGGTCTGGGAACGACCCGCAAGTACTGGATTCAGCTCGGGCTCGCGTCGACTGCGGTGAACGTGTGCAACACGTTCACCGTCGCGGCGGACGAGGTTCGCTGACAGCGCGCTGAAACGGAACCTGTCGGACGGCACCATCGCCCGGTAGCCTGACCGCGTGACGCAGTCTCCGTACGGTTCGTGGCCCGGCCAGCAGGGTCCGTGGCAAGCGCCCGGCTCAGCCCCCCGTCCCGCGTGGCAGCAGCCTTCCAGCGCTCCGGTATGGCAGCAGCCGCAAGGCTTCGTCAACCAGCCGTCGTGGCAGCCCGCACCGGGCGCGTACGCGCCCATCGCCCCCCCGTACGCTCCTGTGCCATCGATGGCACCCCAGCAGCCGAACCAGTTCGGCTACCCGTCGGGGCTGCAGCCGCAGCGCCGTGGTGGCGCCGGCAAGATGATCCTCGCTGTGCTCGGCGTGGTCGTGCTGCTCGGTATCGGGATCGCGGTGATCAACGCCTTGTCGGGCGGCAGCACCACGGCTGGGGGCTACGTCAACGAGAACTACACGGCCCCGGCCCCTGACCTGAACCCGCCGGCGCTGCCCACGGTCACCGTGGCTCAGGCCACGGACACGGTGACCAACGACGCGATCTACACACAGACCGTCCCGGGTCCCACGCTGTGCCAGGTGTCGGCGATCGACCTCACCACCGCCAGCCCGTCCGAGCTCCAGGCCTACATGACGAAGATCGTCGGCTGCCTCATGACGGTGTGGAGCGGTCCGGTCACCCAGGCTGGGTACGAGCTGCCGCGGCCTCCGGTGATCGTCTACTCCACGCCCATCACCACCGGGTGCGGCAAGCTCGGGACCGAGAACGCCGTGTACTGCGGAGCCGACCAGAAGGTCTACTACGCCACCGACCTTCCGTCGATCCTGCCCACCGACCTGCAGAAGGCCCGGTTCGTGGTCGAGATGATCATCGCGCACGAGTTCGGCCACGCCGTACAGGCGAGGACCGGCATCCTCATCTCCTTCTCCGGCCTCGAGAGCACTGCGTCCACCACCGCCGAGAAGAACCTCTGGTCCCGCCGCGGCGAGATGCAGGCTGACTGCCTGTCGGGGCTGTTCATCAGGTCCGTGTCCAAGTCAGCCGGGCTGACCCAGCAGGACCTCGACAACATCGCGGCGACCGCGCGGGCCGTCGGTGACGACACGCTCAGCGGCAAGGCGAACATCGACGGCAACCACGGCCTCGCTGCCAACCGCCAGTACTGGATACAGCTCGGCATGGCCTCGACGACGGTCTCCGTCTGCAACACGTTCGTGGCCCCGGCCGAGACCGTACGGTAGCCGCCGGGTTCGCTGACCCCTAGTCGGCGGTGCGGGCGACCACGAGTGCGGTGGCGATCGCTGCCACGCCTTCGCCGCGGCCCGTGAAACCCATGCGATCGGTGGTGGTCGCGGCCAGGCTGACAGGTGCGCCAACCGCGGCGGACAGCACAGCCTCCGCCTCTACCCGGCGCGTGCCGAGGCGCGGCCGGTTACCGATGACCTGTACGGCGACGTTGCCGATCTCGTAACCGGCTGCCCGTACGCGACGTGCGACCTCGGCAAGGAACATCACGCCGGATGCGCCTGCCCATTCGGGCTCGGCAGTGCCGAAGTTCGAGCCGAGATCGCCCAGCCCGGCAGCGGTGAGCAGCGCGTCGCACGCGGCGTGGGCGGCCACGTCGCCGTCTGAGTGTCCTTCGAGGCCGGCGGGTTCGTCCGGGAAGTACAGCCCGGCGCACCACATGGGGCGACCCTGCTCGAGCCGGTGGGCATCCATGCCGATGCCCGTACGGGGGATCACCGTCGTCCCGCCACGATCGCCTCGGCCACAGCCAGATCGTACGGCTCGGTGATCTTCAGCGCCTCGCGCGATCCGGGCACGAGCACCACCTCGTAGCCGGATGCCTCGCACACCGCCGCATCATCGGTGTAGTCGCTCCCCGCCGCCGCGGCATGCGCGCTCACCAGCACGTCGCGCGCGAAGCCTTGGGGAGTCTGTACGGCGCGCAGCCCGCTCCGGTCGACGACGACGCTGCCCGCGTCGCCGACCTGCCGGATCGTGTCGCTCATCGGCACCACGGGAATGACTGCCGGCGCCCCGGACCGTACGGCCTCAACCACGCCGCGTACGACCTCGGCCGGTACGAGCGGGCGCGCGGCGTCGTGGACGAGGACGACCTCACCCTCAGGCAGCGCCGCGATCCCGCGTGCCACCGACTCCTGGCGAGTGACGCTGCCGACGACCAGTCTCCACGGGATCGGCGCGTCCGCGAGTGCCTCCGCGAAGACGTCCTGGAGCCCGTCGCCGACCACGACCACGACCTCGGTCACGCCGCCGGCTGCAAGGGCCGCGACGGACCAGCTGACGAGCGGACGCCCAGCGAGAGGTCGTACCGCTTTCGGGACCTCACCGCCCAAGCGAACGCCGGAGCCGGCCGCCACCACGATGGCGACGACCGGCTCAGTTGACGTGTTCTGGCTCACTACGAGGCGAGGACCTCGTCGAGGAGCACCTCTGCCTTCTCGTCGGTGACCTTCTCGGCCAGCGCGAGTTCGGACACGAGGATCTGCCGCGCGCGTGCAAGCATGCGCTTCTCGCCGGCGGACAGTCCGCGCTCACGGTCGCGACGCCACAGGTCGCGGACAATCTCCGCCACCTTGATGACGTTGCCGGACCGCAGCTTCTCAGCGTTGGCCTTGAAACGGCGCGACCAGTTGGTCGGCTCTTCGGTGTGCGGTGCCCTGAGAACGGAGAAGACAACCTGGAGACCGTCGGCATCGACCACGTCGCGAACGCCCACCAGATCGAGGTTGCAGGCAGGGACGCGTACGATGAGATCGTTCTGACCGACGATTCGTAGAACGAGGTAGAGCTTGTCCTCGCCTTTCATCTGGCGGGTTTCTATGTCTTCGATCACTGCCGCCCCATGATTCGGGTAGACAACTGTTTCTCCGACGGTGAAAGTCATAACAGGTAGACCCCTTCCTGGGTCCAAGTTTAGCACGCTCACAAGGGCATTCTCCCTAGCCGCAGCGAGGTTGAGGTCTTGACAGAAGGCCAATCTGTGTGCCTGGGACCCCCAACTTCGCCCTGACTAGGTGCTTTCTCAGCCAGTCTCGGGCTCAGGGTTCGGTCAGGGTTGCCTAAGAGCCCTCCAGGAGGGGATGAGAGAAGGGCCGGGATCAGCCGTATGTGGGCTCGTCGGAGAACAGCGACGAGACCGACTCGCCGCTCGTGATGCGCCGGATCGTCTCCGCGAACAGGGGAGCGACCGAGATCACTTCGAGCCCGTGCAGACCTTCGACCTGAGGCACGGTGTTGGTCGTGACGACCTCGGCGAGGTCGGGCTGGCCGTTGAGCCGCTCGACCGCGTGCCCGGTGAACAGACCGTGCGTGCACACCGCGCGGATCTGGCCGACGCCGATACCCCGGAGCTTCTCGATGAGCTCGATGGTCGAGCCGGCGGTCGCGATCTCGTCGTCGAGGATGAGCACGTCCTTGCCCGCGACATCGCCGACGATGGCATCGATCACCACGCGGTCGTCGGCGAGCCGGCGCTTCGAGCCGGCAGCCACACCGACGTTGAGCTCCCGCGAGAAGTGGTTCGCCATCTTGGCGCTGCCGAAGTCGGGTGAGACGACGACCGTGTTGGACAGGTCGCGCGACCGGAAGTGGTCAGCCAGCACCTTCGTCGCGTCGAGGTGATCGACCGGGATGTCGAACATGCCGTGCACCTGCGGCGAGTGCAGCGCCATCGTCACGACCCGGTCAGCCCCGGCGGTCTTCAGCAGCTGCGCGATGAGGCGGGCGCCGATCGAGATCCGCGGGGCGTCTTTCTTGTCCGAACGGGCGTACGCGAAGTGCGGGATCACTGCGGTGATCTGTGCTGCGGACGCGCCGCGGGCCGCATCGATCATCAGCAGGAGCTCGACGAGGTTCTCCTGCACCGGCGGCACCAGCGGTTGGATGATGAAGACGTCGCGCTTACGACAGTTGTCGCGCAGCTGGACCTGCAGACAGTCGTTGGAGAACCGTGTGGTGCGCGAAGGCGCGACCTCGGTCCCGAGGATGGTGCACACCTCCTCGGCGAACTCCCGATGTGCCGAACCCGAGAAGACGGTGATGTCACTCACGTGGCACGAGAATAGGGGACGCGGCGACGTGGGTTCGACACGGTCCACGGCGCCGGTGGCGGTCAGCCGCGCGATCCGTCGTACAGCTCGCGTCTGTCGTGGCCGGAGTGTGCCGCCACGGCGGCGGCCGCAGTGGACCTCTTCTCGCCGGCGGTGACGCGGCGGCGGACCTCGTCCAGCGCCTCGGCCAACGGCAACACGCCGGCTGGGGCGCCGGCCACCACCACGGTGATCTCGCCGAGGACGCCGTCAGCCGCCCACGAGGCCAGCTCGGCGAGGCCACCCCTGCGTACCTCTTCGTACGTCTTGGTCAGCTCCCGGCAGACGGCCGCCGGACGGTCCGCCCCGAGCGTCGTGGTGGCGTCGGCGAGCATCTCGGCCAGCCGGTGCGGCGCCTCGAAGAACACCATCGTGCGGCGCTCGGCCGCAAGCTCTGTCAGCGCGGCGCGACGCGGCCCACCCTTGCGCGGCAGAAAGCCCTCGAAGCAGAACCGGTCCGTGGCGAGGCCGGACAGAGCCAGCGCCGTGAGCACCGCCGAGGGGCCCGGTACGGCGGTGACCCGGATCCCCGCGACGATCGCCGCCGCGACAAGGCGATATCCCGGATCGGACACGGACGGCATGCCTGCGTCGGTGACGAGGACGACCGTGAGTCCCTGTCCGAGCAGCTCCACCAGCTCGGGGGTGCGTGACGCCTCGTTCCCTTCGAAGTACGAGATGACGCATGCCGAGGAGGTGGCGTGCGCCCGGCCCAGGAACGCCGCGAATCGGCGCGTGTCCTCGGCCGCGACCACGTCGGCCGTACCGATCGCGCGCAGCAGCGCCGGCGACGCGTCCTCGACGTCGCCGATCGGCATTCCGGCGAGTACGAGCAGCCCATGGGTCTCCACAAGCGCCATTGTGGCGCGCGATAGCGCCCTGAACCGCCACACTGGCGTGTATGGCCGATATCAGGGACAACCGCGTGGCGGTCTACATCGACTTCGACAACATCGTCATCTCGCGGTACGACGAGGTCCACGGCAAGGGCCGCTTCACGCGCGACCGGGTGCGTGAGTACGCCCGCGACGGTCACGACGACCAGGTCGGAGCCCGGTTGAAGGAGGCTGCGGTCGACGTCGGCGCGATGGTCGACTTCGCGTCGAGCTTCGGCACGCTGGTCCTCACCCGTGCGTACGCCGACTGGTCGCAGCCCGTGAACGCCGAGTACCGCGGGCAGCTGGTGGGCCGCGCCGTCGATCTCGTACAGCTCTTCCCCGCCGCCGCGTACGGCAAGAACGGCGCCGACATCCGCCTCGCCGTCGACGCTATCGAGGACATGTTCCGGCTGCCGGACCTCACCCACCTCGTCATCGTCGCCGGCGACTCGGACTACATCGCGCTCGCTCAGCGAGCGAAGCGCCTCGGACGGTACGTGGTGGCGGTCGGAGTGGCCGGGTCGACGAGCCGCTCGCTGGCGGCGGCATGCGACCGGATGGTGAGCTACGACGCCCTGCCTGGCATCGCCGCGACCGAGACGATCGACGATGGACCCGACGTGACCGCGGAGGCCGCAGCCCCGCCGACGACGCCACGCAAGAGGGCATCGCGTTCTCGCGCCGCCAAGACGACGCCTCCCGACGCGCCAGTCGCGCAGGAGAACGTCGCGCAGGAGAACCCGGTCGTCGAAGCGCCCGCTGTCGTCACGACCCCTGCCAAGAAGGAAGTGGCCGCGAGGGCCACGTCGGGCAAGGCGGTGAAGCTCACTGATCAGCAGACCCAGCTCCGGGCGGGTGCGGGACAGCTGCTGCAGCGAGCCCTGCGACTCGGCCACGACAACGACGAGGACGCGGACTGGCTCGAGAGCTCGACGGTGAAGAGACAGCTGCTGCGCATGGACCCCGCGTTCAGCGAGAAGGAGCTCGGCTACGCGACGTTCTCCGACTTCGCCAACTCGTTCAAGTTCGTCGAGCTCGACGACACGCACGAGACGCGCCGCCTCCGCCTGCGCCGCCGATGACGTACGCCCTCACAGGTGACCGACAGCCTTGGTCGGAGGCCCATTCCCTAGGATGGCCCGCGTGACGAGCGTGCCCCCCGAGGAGGCGGTCCCTGCGGAGGACCTCGAGGCCGCGACCGAGGTCGCGGCGCCCCGGTCGTCTGGATGGGGACAGCGCATGCGTCGTCTCGTACCCACTCGCACGATAGACACCCGCAGCGCCATCGAGCGGCTCTGGGATGCTCCGCCGAGGGATGCGCGGTTGTCGTGGCTCCTCACGCTCGGGCTCACGGCGCTGGCGTTCTGCATCCGGCTCGTCGGCATCGCCTACCCCAAGGGCATCCTCTTCGACGAGACGTACTACGCGAAGGACGCGTACACGCTGCTCAAGCTGGGGTACGAGGGGTCGTGGCCGGAGAACGCCAACGACATGATCGCCTCCGGCAACGCGGACGTGTACACGACGAACGCGTCGTTCATCGTCCACCCGCAGGTCGGCAAGTGGTTGATCGCATCGGGCGAATGGCTGTTCGGGATGAACTCCTTCGGCTGGCGCTTCCCGGCACTCGTGTTCGGTTCGTTGCTCGTCGCGGTCGTCATCCGGCTGGCCCGGCGGCTCACCCGCAGCACGATGGTGGGAGCCATCGCCGGCTTCCTGCTCTGCGTCGACGGGCTGGACTTCGTGATGAGCCGCCTCGCCCTGCTAGACATCTTCGAGGCGTTCTTCATCGCCGCCGGGGTGCTGGCCGTCGTCATCGACCGGGACTACTTCCGCCATCGGCTCGCGAGAGACCTGGAACGCAAGGGGCTCACGGACTACGGCGGTGCGGCGAGTCCGTTCATCTTCCGGCCGTGGCTGATCGTGGCCGGGGTGCTGTTCGGCCTGGCGATGGGTTCGAAGTGGAACGCGGTCTTCGTCGTCGCCAGCTTCGGCGTGCTGGCTGTCGTGTGGAGCATCACGGCGCGGCGTCTCGCGGGGGCCCGCAGGCGTTCGTACATGGCCCTGCTCCTCGACGGCCTACCGGCGTTCCTCAGCATGGTCGTGCTGAGCTTCATCGTGTACGTGGCGACGTGGTTCAGCTGGCTGCGTACGCAAGGCGGGTACGACCGGCAGTGGGGCGCCGAGCACCCCGACAGCTGGCAGGTGAAGCTGCTCGGCAAGCCGCTCGCGTCACTTCTCTACTACCACAAGGAAATCTGGGAGTTCCACAACGGCGACTACATCAAGCATTCGACCCACGTCTATGCCGCGCATCCTGGCGGGTGGCTCATCAACGCCCGGCCGATCGGCATCGATGCTGTCAACGGGATCCAGCCCGGTACGGATGGGTGCCCGGCCAACGGCACCGAGACCTGCCTGCGCGTGATCAGCGCGACCGGTACGCCGACGCTGTGGTGGTTCGCCGCGCTGGCGTTGCTGGTCTCGATCGCGTGGTGGGTGGCCGGTCGTGACTGGCGGTTCGGCGTACCGATCGTGGCCGGGATGTCGACGTACCTCCCCTGGTTCAACTACACCGAGCGCTCCCTGTTCTTCTTCTACGCGATCACGATCATCCCCTTCACCGCGATCTGCCTGGCCATGGTGCTGGGGTTGATCCTCGGCAAGGCGAACGCGGGTCCACGGAGACGACAAGGCGCCATCGTCGTCGGCGTCATCCTCGCGATCGTCACCTTGAACTTCGCGTTCATCTACCCGATCATCACCGACGCCCTCCTCACCCAGTCCCAGTGGCTAGCAAGAATGTGGTTCGGCTCCTGGATCTAGGAACGGCCTCCCAGTTGAGGAGAGAACCTGGGCGCGTGAGGAGAGGACCTGGGCGCGTGAGGAGAGGACCTATCCGGTCCCGGGAGACACTGTCGCCAAACGGACAACACTGAACCTGTGGACAACCCGCCGGAGCGATCCGTGAAAGCGCTTTTGTCTACTCATGCTCATCAACGACGGACGCCCTTTCCACTCGCGTGACGCCTTGGACCACTTCGCCTCTCGCCGTGCCTTCCGTGAAGCACAACGCATTGGACAGCTGAGGTGGGTCGCGTACTCGCTTTCAGTCGACGCCACGGTTCCTGATTCCATGCGGGTGCGCGCACAGGCCGCGCGACTCGTGGTGCCGGACCATGCCGTAGCCAGCGATGACTACGCGGCGTTCGTGCTCGGCGCAGACACGCGATCACCCGGCAGCCGCTGGGAACAGCGACCCATGTATCTGGTCCTGCACACGCGGTACCGCTCCGTTGCTGACTACGCGCTCGTACGGCAGTCCAACCACATCCCGGAGGATGACGTCATGGAAGTCGATGGGCTGCGACTCACCACACCGCTGCGAACCGCCGCGGACTTGCTTCGGCTCAAGCGTCGGCCATACGCACTGGCGGCAGGCGATGCAATGGCCCGCGCCGGTCTGCTCACCGCTGAGGAACTCAGCTCGTACATCGCACCGCTTCGCCATCTTCCCGGACTTCTCCAGGCGCAAGAACTCGCTGTCAGGGTCTCGCCTCTCGCCGAATCCCCGGGGGAATCGTGGCAACGGTGCAGGATTCTCGACGCCGGTTTCCCCCGGCCAGTTCTACAACACCCGGTGATCGATTCCTACGGCGTCGAGCGCCGACTCGACATGGCGTACGACGAGTTCCGCGTCGCGTCTGAGTACGACGGGCGAGAGTTCCACACCAGCGACTCGGACCGGGCTTCCGACGACGCCCGACGGGCCGACCTCGAACGACGCCTCGGCTGGAGGTTCAACATCGGGACGTACGAGAGGTTGTTCGGGACATCACCCGAGTTCGAGATCGAACTCGGGGCGTTCCTCGGGCTGACGCCGAAGCCACGTACATGGCATTGACGTTCCAGTCCCAGCACAGGTTCTCTCCCCACCCGCACAAGGTCTCTCCCCACCCGTACAGGCCAGGCCCTGGCGGGCGAGGTCGGGCCGCTCCAGGTATGTTGCCCACAACGGTCGAGGAGGTGCCATGGTCAAGTACTTGCTGCTGCGTATCGCGAACTACGCGGTGCTGCTGTTCATCGCGGTGTCCTTGGCATGGGTGCTGGCGCAGACGCAGCTGCATCCCCGACAGCTGTTCGAGGTACGCAACCCGCCGATCGATCCGCAGTCGATCGAGAACATCCTTCGCGCGGCGAACGTGTCTGACCATGTGCCCTTGTGGGACCGCTACGTGACGTGGATCCGGGGCATCTTCCTGCACTGGGACTGGGGTACGAGCCCCGGCGGCGCCGATGTCGGCGACGAGATCGGACGACGGATCTGGGTCTCGTTCCGGCTCGTGACGATCGGCTGGCTGCTCGGTACGTTCATCGGCGTCACGCTCGGCGCCTGGACCGCCGTCCGCCAGTACAGGATCTCCGATCGCGTCGTGACCGCTCTCATACTCATCCTCGTCGCGACCCCCTCGTACGTCACCGGCGAGGTCTCGAAGATGGTCGCCACCGTGGTCAACAAGCAGGTCGGCTTCCAGCTGTTCCTGTTCCTCGGCGAGAAGTCGACGGGCACGCTCCCGAACTACCCCCTGGCCGATGTCGTGGACCGCGTCCAGCACATGGTGCTGCCGACGCTCGTGCTGACCCTGCTCGGCCTTGCCGGCCTCCAGCGGCTGCAGCGCGGCCTCATGCTCGACGCGCTCGGCTCGGACTTCGTCCGTACGGCCCGCGCCAAGGGCTTACGCGAGAACAAGGCGGTGATGAAGCACGCTCTCCGTACAGCCCTCATCCCGACCGGCACGTACTTCGCGTTCCAGGCGGCCACGCTGTTCGTGGGCGCCACGTACACGGAGCGCATCTTCGCGTTCCAGGGCATGGGGATCTACGGGGTGGACACGATCTCGAAGCAGAACATCAACGGCGTCGTGGCGGTCACAGCCTTCGGCGGCCTGTGCTACCTCGTCGGCGCGCTCCTCGCCGACCTCATGGTGGCCTTCCTCGACCCGCGCGTACGGCTGAGCTGAGGGGGCGAAATGTCGATCGATTTCCGCATCAGCGAAGAGCCCGAAGCCCTCGACGGGGCCACGACCCCGATCGCCCCGACCAGCAAACGCCTGACCCGCGGCCAGCTCGTACGTCGCAGGTTCTTCCGCAACCGCAGCGCTGTGGTGGGCCTGATCATCATCGGCGTCCTCGTGGTCCTCGCGCTCTTCGGCCAGTACCTGCTCCCCTGGCAGTTCGATCAGCGCGACGTCGGCCAGTACTACAAGCCGCCGTCCGCCAAGCACTTGTTCGGCACCACCCAGGCGGGCTTCGACGTCCTGTCGCGTACGGTGCGCGGCCTCGGCAAGTCGCTGATCATCGGCTTCATGGTCGCGATCATCCAGACGACGATGGCCGCGCTCATCGGGTCGTCCGCCGCGTACATCGGTGGCTGGTACGAGAAGGCGTGGCTCTGGGTCATCGACCTCATGCTCGTCCTGCCGTCGTTCTTCCTCATCGCCATCGTGTCCCAGGGCGGCCCCAAGGGCCAGTACGCGTGGCTTCTGCTGGTCGTCATGCTGGCCGCGTTCGGCTGGCAGCTCTCGGCCCGTGTCGTACGCAGCCTGTCGATGTCGGTCAAGGAGCGCGAGTACGTGGCTGCGGCGCGCTTCATGGGCCTCTCGACCCCACGTCTTCTGGTGAGGCACATCGTTCCGAACATCGCCTCGATGCTCATCGTCGACGTGTGCCTCGGCGTCGGCTACGCGATCCTCGGCGAGGCCGGCCTGTCCTACTTCGGGTACGGCGTCCAAGCGCCCGACACATCGCTCGGCACGCTCATCGCCGAAGGCGCCCAGTCGACCACGATCGCCCCGTGGATCTTCCTCGCGCCGGCGAGCGTGCTCGTGCTGCTCGTCATGTGCGTCAACGCCCTCGGTGACGGGCTGCGCGACGCGCTCGACCCGTCGTCGCTCTCGGGAGGCCAGGCATGACCACCACCGAACCGGCCATCAGGAACCGGCAGACCGCGGCCGGCGACGTCGTCCTGCGCGTCCGCAACCTGCACGTGACGTTCCCGAGCGAGGCGGGTCTGGTCAAGGCCGT
>DAIPZP010000022.1:0-12539 GCA_036782155.1 Propionibacteriaceae bacterium | reverse complement strand
CGTCGTTGCCGTCACGCACGAAGGCGAGCGCCTTCTCGGTGCTTCCGGAGAGGGCTTCCCCGATGGAGGGAGTCTCCTCGTCGCCCTCGACGTCGGCGACCTCCTCGAGATCAACCGTGATGTCCTCGGTCTCTGGGACGTCGACGTCCTCGAGCTCCTCGTCGACGTCGTCCTCGGAGACCTCGTCGGCAGACGCTACCTCGGGCTCCGGAACAGCCTTCTTGCGACGCGACGTCGCGGGAACAGCTTCACCAGCCACCTTGGCCCGGCTGCGACGTGCTGCAGGGGCCTTGGCTGGTGTCGTCTCAACCGCGTCGCCTGGAACCGCTTCGACGATGGTGACTCCCCGAGGATTCCGCTTGGGGGCAGACGTTGCGTCCGAGTCGTCGGAACGGGCTGCTGCGGATCGAACCACTGTGTGCCTCTCATGGGAGGGGTTTTCTGACAAGGACCATCACGCCGGAAACCGCTACTAGAGCGTGCAGCGACCCGCTTGTGTCAATGGCCCAGGGACCAAGTCTGCCACGCCCCCCAGCCACCTCCAAGTCCGGGCTGGCCTAGAGTGACGCGGGTGCCAGCACCGATCCCTGACCGGATACCCAGCGTGACGACGGTCCATTCAGTGACGATCTCCGATCCTTATGCCTGGCTGGACGATCTCGAAGATCCTGCGGTGCTCGCCCACCTCGAGGCCGAGACGATCTACGCCGACGAGGAGACGTCCCATCTGGCCTCGCTGCGGGAGAGGATCGTGGCGGAGATCTCCGCCCGTACGTTGCAGACCGACCTCAGCGTTCCCGACCACGACGTCGACTCCTCTGGCCGCGCGTGGTGGTACTTCGTACGGACCGTGGAAGGCCAGGACTACCCCTCGTACCGGCGCGCCCCGGCGGCGTCGCGCGACGCGGTGCCTGACATCAGCAGCCCCATCCCGGGGGAAGAAGTCCTCATCGATCTCAACGCGGAGGCCGCGGGCCACGAGGTCTTCGCCGTGGGCGATGTCGACGTCTCGCCGTCCGGAGACCTCCTGCTCTGGAGCAGCGACACCAGCGGGGACGAGCTCTACCGGGCAGGCTTTCGCGACCTCACCACTGGCCAGGAGCTTCCCGACGTCCTCGACGACGTGGCGAGCGTCTGCTGGATCGACGACGAGCACGTCGCGTACACGCTGCTCGACGACTCCTGGCGCCCCCACCTGCTGCGACGCCACACGCTCGGCAGCCCGATCAGCGAAGACGTCGACATCCTGCGCGAGGAGGACGAGCGGTACTGGCTGTCCGCCGGACGATCGGGCGACGACCGCTGGCTCGTCATCGACAGTGCGAGCAAGGCATCGAGCGAGGTGCACCTCATCGACGTCCGTACGCCCACCGCCGCTCCCCTGCTCGTGGCGCCTCGGGCGGAGGGTGTCGAGTACAGCGTCGAGCCGGCGGGTGACGTGCTGTACGTCGTCCACAACTCCCACCATCCCGACTTCGAGCTCGCCGTGGCGCCCGCTCATCCTGACCGCTGGCGGGAATGGACGCCGGTCATCGCAGGTGAGGACAGCGTCAGGCTCCTCGACGTCACCGCGTACGACGATCACCTCGTCATCCATCTGCGACGCGACGGTCTTCCTCGCGTCATGGTGATGCCGAGATCCGAGGACGGTACGGCCGGTACCGGACGCCTGGTGGACGCGACCGCTGATCTCGAGTCCGTGCTCGCCGCCGACCAGGAGTACCGGGCTGACCGCCTGCGACTCCATCGGGAGTCCTTCGTCGATCCGGCCACTGTCGTCGAAGTGGGGTGGGACGGCACCGGTGAGCGAGTGCTCAAGCGCCAGCCCGTGCTGCCAGATCCCGAGGGACGACCGTTCCGGTCCGAGGACTACATCCAGCAGCGGTTGTGGGCGACCGGCGACGACGGCGTACAGATCCCGGTCTCCGTGGTGAGCCGCCGGGACACGATCTGGCCCGCGCCGTGCGTGCTGTACGGCTACGGGGCGTACGAGACGAGCCTCGACCCCGGCTTCTCCGTGGCGCGGCTCAGCCTGCTCGACCGCGGCGTCGTCGTCGCGTACGCCCATGTCCGCGGTGGCGGCGAGCTCGGCCGCGCCTGGTACACGCAGGGCCGGCTCGCGGCCAAGCCCACGACGTTCGCCGACTTCGTGGCGGTCGGGCGCCACCTCGTGAGCGCCGGCGTCGCCGCGGAAGGGCGCCTTGCCGCCCGAGGAGCATCCGCCGGCGGCCTGACCGTCGGGGCTGCCATCAACGTGGCCCCGGACCTCTTCTGCGCCGCACAGGTGGGCGTCGGCTTCCTCGACCCACTCACGGCGATGCTCGCCGCGGACCTGCCCCTCACGATCACCGAGCGCGACGAGTGGGGCGATCCGGTCGCCGATCCCGCGGCGTTCGCGACGATCGCAAGCTACAGCCCGTACGGCAACATCGGCGCCGGTCCGTACCCGGACATCCTCGCGACGGCGGCGCTCCACGACCAGCGCGTCTCCGCGTCCGAGCCGGCGAAGTGGGTGGCGGCGCTTCGCGCGAGACCGGACGCGTCGGGCCAGATGCTGCTCCGCGTGGAGCTCGGCGGCCATCAGGGAGCGACGGGCCGCTACCAGGCCTGGCGGGACGAGGGATACGAACTGGCGTGGCTCTTGGACCGTCTCGACGCCGAACCAGGGTTACGCCAAAACACCTCAGGGTAGGTTCAGGGTCCCTTTCCGGCGGTGGAGGGAAACCTTTCGGGGTACTTAAGCGTTGTGATGGTGACGACGAAAGGACCCCTCATGGCATTCACCACCGCCCGAAGGACCCGCACCACGGATGGAATCGATGGCAAGGATGCCGTCGGTCTCTACCTCGACGGCATCGCGAAGACCGCGCTGCTGAGCGCCGAGGAAGAGGTCGAGCTGGCACGTCGCATCGAGGCCGGGCTGTACGCGCAGGCGATCCTGGACGGCGAGATCATCGACGAGTCCCGAAGCAAGAAGCCTGTGCGCGTGACCAGGAAAGAGCTCGAGGAGCTGGCACGGATCGGCGAAGAGGCGATGAACCGCTTCGTCACCGCGAACCTCCGGCTCGTCGTGTCAGTCGCCCGCAAGTACGGGCGCTCCGCGATGCCCCTGCTGGACCTCGTCCAGGAAGGCAACACCGGACTGATCCGCGCTGTCGAGAAGTTCGACTACACCAAGGGCTTCAAGTTCTCCACGTACGCCACGTGGTGGGTGCGGCAGTCGATCAGCCGAGGCATCGCGCAGCAGGGACGCATCGTCCGTCTCCCCGTCCACGTCGCCGAGCAGATCAACCAGGTCTCGGCTATCCGCCGCAACCTCGAGCGCAAGTTCGGGCGTGACCCGGATCTGCGGGAGATCGCCGAGGAGATGGGGATCCAGGAGGAGAAGGTCCTCGAGCTCATCCAGTTCTCGCGCGAGCACGTCTCACTCGACGCGCCCGTCGAGGAGGACGGCGACACGGCGCTCGGTGACCTGATCGCCCGTGAGCCCGCTCCGGGCCCCGACGAGTTGGTGCTCGACGCCGAGGAACGCGCTCGGCTCGAGCAGATGCTCTCCAAGCTCGACCCGCGGTCCGCCGACGTCGTACGTCGTCGCTACGGTCTCCTCGATGGCCGCCAGGCAAAGCTCGCCGACATCGGCGAGGTCTGGGGGATCACCGCGGAGCGCGTACGTCAGATCGAACGCCACGCGATCGCGAAGCTCCGAAGCGGCGAACTGGCCGCCTGACACCTCACACACGCCGCCTCCCTCTCATCAGGGGGGCGGCGTTGTCATGCCCGGGGGGCGACGACGCGGATCAGCCCTTCCTGGGCGGCCGTGGCCGCAAGGCCGTCTGTTGAGAAGATCCGTCCCAGTGCGAAGCCTCGGGCGCCGGAGGCGGAGGGCGAGATCTGGTCGTACAGCACCCACTCGTCGGCGCGTACGGGCCGATGGAACCACATCGCGTGGTCCAGCGAGGCGGCGACCATCCCCGGCCCGTACGACAAGCCGTGCGGGATGAGGCTCACGCTGAGGATCGTCAGGTCGGACAGGTACGCCAGCACCGCCTGGTGAAGCACAGGATCGTCCGGCAGGCGGCCGTTGGCCCGTACCCACACGGCCAGCGACGCGCGGTGGTGCGGCGGCGCGTCCTCGAAGCCGGAGGCATAGCGCACCTCGAGCTCCTCCCACTCGCCGAACGTCCGCGCCGACGGGCCGAGGCGGCGCACGAGCTCCTCCGACATGCTCGGGCACTCGTCGGGGCCTGGCACATCGGGAACGGGGTCTTGGTGGTCCAAGCCCGTTTCGGGCGCCTGCGCCGAGCAGCCCATCGTGAAGATCCGACGCCCTCCCTGACGGGCGGTCACGAGGCGGGTCGAGAAGTGCTGGCCGTCCCGGGTCGGCAGCACGTCGTACAGGATCGGCGAGTCCGCGCGACCGGCCTCGAGGAACTGGGCGTGCAACGAGTGCAGGACGCGACCTGGTGGCAGCGTGCCGTACGCAGCAACGATGGACTGCGCCAGCACCTGGCCCCCGTACGTGCGCTGCAGGCGGGTCTGCGCCGCCGGACCCCGGAACAGGTCGGGTTCGATCTGCTCCAGGTCAAGGACGGCGACCAGATCGTCGATGGTGCGCGGCACGGTTACGGGTTCTGGTCCTGCTCGCGCTCGGCGAGGAACTGCTCGAACTCGGCGGCGATCTCGTCGGCGGTGGGCACGGGTGCGGCTCTGTCGTGAGCCGTGTCGAACGCATCCTCCAGCGCGGCGACCAGCTCCATGGTCTCTGCCGACCCGGCGATCTCGGAGTCGATGAGCTGGTTGTTCTCGACGATCTCCTCCGGCAGGTCGCCCATCGGCACATGCAGCCCCGTGTCGTCCATCAGCGACTCGAGCACGACCTTCACGGCCTGCGGGAACTGGACCTGGGACAGGTAGTGCGGGACGTGCGCGACGTAGCCCATCGCGACCCGTCCGACCTCCCCCGCCCGCAGCTCGAGCATCGCCGACCACTGTCCGGGCACGTCCATCCGCTCGATGAGCGGTGGGTTGTCATGGGCGAGGTCCTGCTGCGTCGCGTGACGGGTGATCCCCGTCGGCCGCGTGTGCGGCACGGCGAGCGGGATGCCCGACGCCGTGTAGAGGCGACCCACGCCTAGCTCGTCGCAGATCGACAGGGTCGCTTCCACCATGCGCTCCCACCGGGAGTCCGGCTCCTGGCCGTGCATCAGGAGGAACGGGCGCCCGGTCTCGTCGGTGAGCTTGTCGAGGACGAGGTGCGGCATCGTTATCGCGGTCCACTGGAAGGTGTCGAAGGTCATCATCGGCCGACGGCTCCGGTAGTCATGCAGCACGTCCACGTCGAACGTGGCGACGCGCTCGGGATTGCAGGTGCGCAGCAGATGGGCCGCCAAGCCGTGCGTGACCTTGCCGGCGTCGAGGAATCCGTCCAGCAGGTGGATGAGCGGCGCGTCGACGCCGCGCACCGACTCCCAAAGCTCGGGCACCACGTCGTACAGGTCTCGCGGTTCGTTCACGTGCTCGAGGCTACGGCCTAGCGACAACGGCGTCCTACGGAACGGGCAATCGATGCCATCAGTTTCAGGATCCGTCGTGGGAGGTACGCCGGGCCGGGAGCGCCTCACGGCGCGGGGCCGCTCGTAGCGGCTGAAGTTGGAGCCCGGGGCATCCGCGGACCGGCGTACCTACGGGTCAGTCTAGGTGCTCTGCGCAGCTCAAGCCGCTCAGGTCAGGCGAGTCTCCCCGAGAGCTCGAGATGGCCGGCCCGCTCCAGCTCGTCGGCGAGTGTGATCATCCGGGCGCTCTCCCGTACGGCGCTCGAGCTGGTCTCTGTCAGCGCACGCCCCGCACCCAGCACGTGGAGAACGGCTGCGGCGCGCCACAGCACGTCGGCGAAATCGCTCCGGACGATCCCCCGCAGGACGTCGTCGATCACGGCGCACAGCTCGTCAGGACCTGGCGGATCGGCGACCCCCGCGATCGCCCGCGCGACCTCGGCCGTGCTCTGCCCCGCGTCGTACGCCCTCGCGGCGCGCACGGGGTCGGCGTGGATCCACTCGCGCACCACGTACAGGCGCCACAGCGCCCCCGCCAGCGAGTCGGACGTGGACGCCGACCACAGGCCTGCCAGTGTCTCCATGCCCTCGGTGTCGGCGAGGTGAAGGACGCGTTCGGCGAGGGCTGCGTCGCCGTCGGCACGTGCGCCACGTACGAGAACCGTGGCCGTGCGTTCCGCGATCTCGCGGACCTCATCCAGCGCCGGCCCGCCGGCGACCGACTCGAAGTACAGCGCGCCCGGGGTCACGGGACGGTGATGATTACGAGACGCCACGGGTCACCTCCTGCTCGATGGGCACCGGGCCAGGATAGGAGACGACGCCGAAGGCTCACCGACGACAGGCCGCCATCGCTGTCCGGACGCGCTTGGCCGACACCGGCTCGGCGGTCCGCAGCTGCTGGGCGAACAGGCTGACGCGCAGCTCCTCGAGCAGCCAGCCAACGCCCGCGACGTTCGCGGGCAGAGGCCCCTTGGGGAAGGAGTCCACGAGCGCCGCGTACTCGTCCTCGAGGTCGGAGATGATGTCGGCGGACTGGCGCTCCCTCGCGGGATTCGTCCCGAACGTCACCAGCCTCATGTCGGCCGCGTGCAGGTAGCGGGACAGTCGCTCGAACCACGGGTCCGGGGTGGCCAGGACGAAGCCCCGGTAGACCAGGTTGGCGATCTGCTCACGCACGTCGTCGGTGACGTACGAGGGGGGCATGTCCGCGAGCCGGCGCACCACCTCCTGGTACCGGCTGAGGACCTCCCCCGTGTACGCGACGACGCTGCGCATGGTCTCCGCCTGCCGCTCCCGTACCGACACCTGCACCTCGGCGAAGCGGCCTGCGTCGCGTACCTGCCACCCCTCGACGCCCAGGGCGGCGAGCGCCATGTCGATGGCGCGCAGACGGGCGTCGGCGAGTAGGGCGGGGATCGTCGGGTACGGGCTCGCGCCGAGCTGCAGCTTCGTCGCGTTCGACATCCTTGAGACGACCCAGGTCGTCGGGTCGGGCGCGGTGAGCTGGATCAGGCGCCGTAGGCCACGCGCATGGCTGGCGCGTGCGCGGTTCTCGGTGTCGACCACCACCACGCCGACTGTCGCTCCCTCGTCGCGCAGGGCCGGGAAGCCGATCACCTCGGTGGTGCCTGACATCGTCGTCAACCGCTCCTGAAGCGACGGGAACGACCACGTCGTGGCGCCCGTGGCGGTCGCGCGACGGTTGACCCTCGTCAACGTGTGGGTCACGGTCGTCGTGAGCTGGCGCTGAAGGGCCGCCAGGTCCTCGCCCCGCGCCACCTCCTTGCCGCCGTCCACGATCACCAGCGTCGGCCGCAGGTGCGCGGGCAGCTCCCGCTCACCCCACTGCCCTGCCGGATCCGTACCGGTCAGCACGCGCAGCGCGACGGCGAGCGCATCAGGGAACGCGATGGTGTCCGGGGCCGTGTCACCCTCTGGCGCGGATGCCACGTCCGGTCGCTGGCCCAGCCACGCGAGCGCGGCCGCAGCATGGTTCGGTGCCGGTACGAACGACGTCCGCAGGCTCTTCGGCAGGGACCGGATCAGTTCGGTGGCGAGGTCCTCGCGGTAACCCGGTACGTGCCAGGTGAACGCGGCCGGCGGCAGCTGGTTGAGCACCGTGATGGGGATCTCGATCGTCACCCCGTCATGGTGGGCACCCGGGTCGAACACGTACGTGATCTCGAGCTCGTGCCGACCGACACGCCACCAGTCCGGGAATCCCGCGGCCGAGATGTCGGTGTCGTCGCCCGCGACGAGGTCCTCCAGGGACAGGTCGAGGTAGGCCTCGTCCTGGAGCCGCTTCGTGCGCCACCACGTGTCGAAGTGGCGTTGGGAGACGACGTCAGCCGGTAGGCGCTGGTCGTAGAACGCGAAGATGGTCGCGTCGTCGACCACGAGGTCGCGGCGCCTCGTGCGCTCCTCGAGCTCGGCCGCCTGGTCGCGGACGGTCGTGTTCCGCTGTACGAAGTGGTGGCGGGTGCGCCATCTCCCCTCGACGAGCGCCGACTGGATGAAGATCCGGCGAGCCTCGACGGGGTCGATCCGCGCGTACTGGACGGCACGGCCGGCGATGATCGGGATGCCGTACAGGCTCACCGTCTCTGAGGCCACGACCGATCCCTGAGACTCCGACCAGTGCGGCTCGGCATAGTTGCGGCTCAGCACGTGCTCAGCCACCGCCTCGATCCACTCCGCCTCCACCGCGGCGACCGTCCGTGCCCAGAGGCGGGTCGTCTCGACGAGCTCGTACGCGACGGCCAGGGACGGAGAGGCCTTCGCGAGGGCTGACCCCGGCGCGATCGCCCACATGGCGCCGCGCGCCCCCCGGTACTCGCGGGGACCGAGCCGGGCGCGTTTGCGCGGAGGTAGGTCGGTGCGCTCGTTACGGTTGTCGAGCAGCCCGACGTGGCTGAGCAGTCCGGACAGGATCGCGGTGTGCACGAAGTCAGGCGGCGCCGGTTCGGCGTTGCGGTCGAGGCCGAGCTCCTCGCAGATCTGGCGCAGCTGCGTGTGGAGATCCTGCCACTCCCGTACGCGCAGGAAGTTGAGGAATTCGTCGCGGCACAGCCGGCGGAAGGCACTGTTCGAAACCGCCTTGCGGCGATCCCGCAGGTAGTTCCACAGCCGGAGGATCGCGACGAAGTCGGAGCCGTCTGGGGGCGCCTGTTCCCCGTCGGACCCAGGCGCCGGAGCCCAGAACCGGCGGTGCAACAGGTCGGCCGCCTCGCGCTTCTCCTGAGGCCTCTCCTTGACGTCCGGGATCGCGAGCGCTGCGACGATCACCTGGACCTCACGGAGGCAGCCTCGCGCCGAGGCTTCGACCAGCATCCTGGCCAGTCGCGGATCGACGGGGAGTCTGGCGAGCTGGTGCCCGACCGCTGTCAGGCGTGGGCTCGTGCCACGTCCTTCGAGGGCGCCCAGCTCGGTGAGCGTACGGATCCCGTCCGTGATCTGGGCGGCGTCCGGCGGCTCGACGAACGGGAAGTCGACGATGTCGCCGAGCTCGGCTTCGGCCATCTGGAGGATGACGGACGCGAGGTTCGTCCGCAGGATCTCGGGCTCGGTGTACTGGGGGCGCGACTCGTAGTCGGCCTCGCTGTACAGGCGGATGCAGATGCCGGGCGCGACGCGGCCGCACCGACCCGCGCGCTGGTTCGCGGAGGCCTTCGAGATCGGCTCGATGGGCAGCCGCTGGACCTTCGTACGCTTGGAGTAGCGGGAGATCCGGGCTGTGCCGCTGTCGACCACGTGCCGGATCCCCGGCACGGTCAACGACGTCTCTGCGACGTTCGTGGCGATCACGACGCGCCGTCCGGCATGCGGCGCGAACACGCGGTGCTGCTCGGCGACCGACAGCCGCGCGTACAGCGGCAGCACCTCGGTGAAGCGCAGCTGGCGTGCGGCGATGGCCTCGGAGGCATCGCGGATCTCGCGCTCCCCCGAGCAGAACACGAGCACGTCGCCGTCCCCGGAGGTCTGCAGCTCGACGACCGCGTCGCAGATCGCGTCGGTGAGGTCGCGCTCGTCGGCAGGCGCGGCCGGTCGCGCGGGTCGCGCGTCGTCCTCATCGGCGACGGCGCCGTCGTCACGTACGGGCCGGTAGCGGATCTCCACCGGATACGTACGGCCCGACACCTCGACGATCGGGGCGTCGTCGAAGTGCTCGGCGAAGCGTGACGTGTCGATCGTGGCACTGGTGACGATGACCTTGAGGTCGGGCCGTCTCGGAAGGAGCTGCTTGAGGTAGCCGAGCAGGAAGTCGATGTTCAGGCTCCGCTCGTGCGCCTCGTCGATGATGATCGTGTCGTACGCGCGAAGCTCCTTGTCGTGGGTGATCTCCGCCAGGAGGATGCCGTCGGTCATCACCTTGACCCGGGTGGCGCGGCTCGCCTTGCGCGTGAACCGCACCTGGTAGCCGACGATGTCGCCCAGCTCGGTCCGGGTCTCCTCCGCGATCCGCTCGGCGAGGGTGCGCGCGGCGATGCGCCGCGGCTGGGTATGGCCGATGCTGCGGCGACCGGCAAGGAGGCAGATCTTCGGCAGCTGGGTCGTCTTGCCGGAACCCGTCTCGCCAGCGACCACCACGACCTGGCTGCTCAGCAGTGCCGCCGCGATGTCAGGCACAGCCGCGGCGATGGGCAGGTCGGGATCGACGACGAGGTACGGCTCCATGGCCGTCACAGCCTACGGTCCCGCCGCACGGGTCTAGCGTTCGGTCTATGGACGAGAGCCGAAGGTACGAAGTGTTGCCGGGCAGTCACGGGAACAGGATCCTGGTCCGTGCCAGGGGCAGTGAGGTGCTGCGCATTCCTCGGATCAACCGTGGCACCGCCTTCACGGAGCAGCAGCGGCTTGACTTGGGGCTTGTGGGACTGCTTCCTAGCGGGGTCACGCCGTTCGAGGGCCAGCTGCACCGGGCCTACCAGCAGTTCCAGACAGCAAGCACCAACCTGGACAAGTTCACGTACCTCCAGGCCTTGAGGGACCGCAACACCGTGCTCTTCTACCGGCTACTCTCCGACCACTTGCCGGAGATGATGCCGATCGTCTACACCCCGACGATCGGCGAGGCGATCCAGAACTTCAGCTGGGCCTATCACCAACGGCTTCACGGCGTCTTTCTCTCCATCGACAAACCCGACGCCGTGGAGGCTTCGCTCCTAGCGTTCGGTCGGAAGCCGGAGGATGTCGAGCTCGTCATCGTCACCGACAGCGAGGGCATCCTCGGCATCGGCGACCAGGGTGTGGGCGGGATCCAGATCTGCCTCGGCAAGAAGAGCCTCTACACCGCCGCGGCCGGAATCGACCCGAACCACGCGATCCCCGTGGTCATCGATGTCGGGACGGACAACCTCGCGCTGCTGAACGACGAGGTCTACCTCGGCGAGCGCCACTCGCGCGTGCGCGGCGAACGCTACGACGCCTTCATCGACCTGTTCGTCGATACCGTGACGCGCACCTTCCCTCACGCCATGATCCACTGGGAGGACTTCGGCGCCTCGAACGCTCACCGCATCCTGAAGCGCTATCGCGATCAGATCTGTACGTTCAACGACGACGTCCAGGGCACGGCAGCGGTCGTGGGCGCCGCAGCGCTCGCCGCTGTGCGGGCCAAGGACGAGCGGATGAGCGACCAGCGGGTCGTCATCTTCGGCGCCGGTACCGCCGGCGTCGGTATTGCCGACCTCATGGTCGACCTGATGGTGGCCGAGGGCGCTGACCGGGAGGAGAGCCGCTCCAGGTTCTGGTGCCTCAGCAGCCAAGGGCTGATCACCGCGGCCACGGCAAGGATCCGCGACTTCCAGCAGCCCTACGCCCGCCCTGCCGACGAGGTGGCCGGATGGGACGTCGCAAGCACGAACAAGATCGGACTCCTGGACGTGATTCGCGCCGTCGCGCCGACGATCCTTGTCGGCACCTCCGGACAGGCCGGTGCCTTTACCGAACGCGTCGTCAAAGAGATGGCGAGCCACGTGGAACGCCCCGTCATCATGCCCCTGTCCAATCCGACAGACCTTGCCGAGGCGCTGCCCGGCGACCTCCTGTCCTGGACCGACGGCCGCGCCCTCATCGCGACGGGATCGCCGTTCCCGCCAGTCAGGCACGGCGACGTGACGTACACCATCGCTCAGTCCAACAACGCGCTCGTCTTCCCTGGTCTGGGACTGGGCGTCGCCGTGAGCAGGGCGAAACGAGTCAGCGATCGGATGATCACAGCTGCCGCTCAGGCGCTTGCGTCGATCCCGCACCTCGCGACACCGGGCGCCTCGCTGCTCCCATCCGTCGACCGGCTGCGGATGGTCTCGGCGACCGTGGCCGTGGCCGTGGCACGCGCCGCTGTCGAGGACGGCGTGGCTGATGGCGATCTCGCCGACCCTATCCAGCAGGTGTACGACGCGATGTGGCTTCCGGTCTACCCGGAGCTCATCATCGAGCAGGTCACCTGACGAGGCAGACCGGGCACAACGAGTGGGCGAGAATCCCCCGCAGCGGGCCGCCGAAGGACATCCCGGTGACCGGATTCGGATGGATGCCCAGCACGAGCAGGTCGATGGTTCCCGTCTGGTTGACCAGCTCCGCGATCGGCATCCCTTCGAGGATCTCGCCTTCGATCTCCACGTCCGGGTACACCTTGCGCAATCCGGCGAGCATCTCCCCGAGCGCCGCTCGGGCCTTCGCTGTCGCCTCGGGCGTCGGCGCGGCCTTGAAGGCGGCGAAGAGACCGGTCGGCGCCGGCGCGACCACATGGGCGACGACCAGCGCGCAGTTGCGGTCACGAGCCTCCTGAAGCGCCCACTCGACTTGGTGCTTGGCCTTGTCGGGCACGGTGACCGCCACAGCGATGCGCTTGTGGGCGCCCGTCCGACCAGGGGTCGATGCGGCCGAGATGACCACGACCGGGCAGTGCGCGGAGGCACCGAGGGAGAGGCTGGTGGAGCCGATGAACATCCGGTCCAGACCGCCGGCGGCGCGGCGGCCCAC
>DAIPZP010000021.1:0-12617 GCA_036782155.1 Propionibacteriaceae bacterium | reverse complement strand
TCGGCGAGAACGGTCTAGAGCTCACGGAGCCACTGGACTACGAGATCCCCTGACGGGGGTCAGGCCTTCGGCCACTGATCGCCTTCTGGGGCGCTGCCCGTCGTGAGGTAGATGACGCGGCTGCCGATGTTGACCGCGTGGTCGGCGATGCGCTCGTAGTACCGCCCAAGCAGCGCCGCGTCGACGGCCTTCTCCACGCCCTCGTTCCAGTCGTCGCTCAGCAGGACGCGGAACTGTGCCGCACGCAGCTCGTCCATCTCCTCGTCGTCCTCGGCGAGCTGGGCGGCGTTCTCGACGTTGCGGTCGCGAAGCGTCGCTGCGGCCGTACGGACCATCGACTCGGACAACGTCGCCATCGCGCGGAAGTTCTCGCGCAACGCATTCGGCACCGCCGAGTCGGGATAGCGCAGCCGGGCGACCTTGGCCACGTGCGCCGCGAGATCACCCATGCGGCCCAAAGCGTTCGTCATGCGCAGGGCGGCGACGATCGTGCGCAGCTCGCCGGCGACGGGCGACTGGCGGGCAAGGAGGGCGAACGCACGCTGCTCGATGTCGTCATGCGCGGCGTCGACGATCCGGTCGTCCGTGATCACCTGTTCGGCCAGGGGCAGGTCGGCATCCAGCAAGGAGCGGGTCGCGCGGTTGACGGCATCCGCCACGGTCTCGGTGAGCCCGACGAGGGACACGACGATCGCGTCCAGCTGCCCGTGGTATGTCTCTCGCATAGCCTGCCTGTCCTCTGAGACGGCGCCCCTGGGGGCCGCGTGCTCAGCATAGATGTCTGTCCTCGCGGTCGCTCACGGTACGTGCCGCGGCCACGTGGCCTGGGTGAGGTTTGGCAACGTGGAGGTAAACGACGGCCGAACCCTTGGTTGCCGAGCGCTCCGCAGAACGTCCCGACCAGCCATCGACACGCAGGATCTGCATAGGATCGGCCCGTGAGTTCCTGGTTGGTCGTGCTGTTCTGCTCGATCGCCCTTGGCGTCGGCGTTCTGGTCGGCCGCTACTCGCGACCCGACGCGCCACCGCTCGAGCCCACGGAACCCGTTGTCCCTCCAGACGCCCTCATCGTGGCCATCGAGAGCGGCGTGGCGGCACTGTTCGTCGGCAACGAGGACGACGTGCTGGACGCGACCGAACCCGCACGAGCCATGGGTCTGGCCCGCGGCTCCCGAGTGGCGTCCCCTCGCATGCTCGAGCTCGTACGTTCCGTACGCCGCTCCGGCCTCGCCGATCACGCGACGATCGAACGTCCGGGCAGTACGACCGCGGTGCCGGCCAACCTCGCGGTCGCCGTCGCACCGCTACGGGACGACGTGGTCGTCGTACTCGCCCGCGACATCTCCGAAGAGCACCGCATCGACCTGTCCCGCCGCGACTTCGTGACCAACATCAGCCACGAGCTGAAGACGCCGATCGGCGCGATCGGCCTGCTCAGTGAAGCGGTCGAGAAGGCGTCGGACGATCCCGAGATGGTCATCCGCTTCGCCACCCGCATGCAGCGCGAGTCGGCACGCCTCGCCGAGCTCGTCCAGCAGATCATCACGCTGTCCAGGCTCCAGTCTGACGACCCGCTGCGCGAGGCCAAGGGCATCGACGTGAGTGTCGTCGTACGCCGCGCCGTCGACCGGCTAGCCTCCACCGCCCGTGCGCGCCACGTCACGCTCACCGTGTCCGACAAGGAGCCGGGCGAGGTGATCGGCGACGGCCCCCAGCTCATCGACGCGGTCGCGAACCTCATCGGCAACGCCATCGCGTACAGCCATGAGGGCGCCCGAGTCGCCGTGACGTGCGCGCGGCGCAAGAATGGTGACGACGAGGTGATCGAGATCGCGGTCACCGACAATGGCATCGGGATCGCCGACGCCGATCAGGAACGCATCTTCGACCGGTTCTTCCGGGTCGACCCGGACAGGAGCCGGGCCTCTGGCGGTACCGGCCTCGGCCTGTCGATCGTCAAGCTCGTCGCCGAGGCGCACGGCGGGTCGGTGTCCGTATGGAGCAAAGTGGGCAGCGGGTCCACCTTCACGCTCAGGTTGCCGGCGTTGATCTCGCCGGACCATCCCGCATCGAACAACGACCAGGAGGTCGCCTCATGACCCGTGTGCTGCTCGTCGAGGACGAGGAGAGTTACCGCGAGGCCACGAGCTACATGCTGCGCCGCGAGGGGTACGACGTGGTGGCTACGGCCGACGGTCGTACAGGCCTGGACGAGTTCGCCCGTGCCGGCGCGGACATCGTGCTGCTCGACCTCATGCTGCCCGGCCTGTCCGGCGTCGAGGTGTGCCGCCAGCTGCGTCAGAACTCCAGCGTGCCCGTGATCATGGTCACCGCCCGCGACTCGGAGATCGACAAGGTGGTCGGGCTGGAGATCGGCGCCGACGACTACGTGACGAAGCCGTTCAGCCATCGCGAGCTGGTCGCGCGCATCCGGGCCGTGCTGCGTCGTGGCCAGGACAACGAGCCGATCCCGGACGTGATCGAGGCCGGCCAGGTACGGATGAACGTCGAACGCCACGAGGTGACGCTCCACGGCGAGCCCGTACGCCTCGCGCTCAAGGAGTTCGAGCTGCTCGAGATGTTCCTCCGCAACCCGGGGCGGGTGCTCACGCGTGGCCAGCTCATCGACCGCGTCTGGGGCTCCGACTACTTCGGCGACACCAAGACGCTCGACGTCCACGTGAAGCGGCTGCGCGCCAAGCTCGAGGCCGACCCTGCCAACCCGGTGCTGTTCGTGACGGTACGAGGTCTCGGCTACAAGCTCGACACGTAGGCGGCTCGGGGTTGCGGTCCAGCCCGCGACCCTCTGCCAGACTGAGCCGGTGATCTCTCCCGAGACGTGGGGCATGCCGGACCTGCCCGAGCCGCTCCCGTACTCGGTCGTCGACGCCCACACCCACCTGGCGTCGGTGACGGAGCGTGTGGGGATGCCGGTCGAGGCGAACCTGGAGCTGGCCCGACTGGTAGGGGTCGAACGGCTTGTTGACGTCGGCTGGGACGCGGCCAGCTCGCGCCGGTGCGTCGAGAATGCGGCGAACCACCCGCAGGTCGTCGCGAACGTGGCGCTGCACCCGAACGACGTCGCCCGACACCCTGAGCTCGTCGAGGCCGGCCTCGCGGAGATCGAGCGGTTGGCGAACCTCGGCCCGCACGTACGTGGCGTGGGCGAGACAGGGCTGGACTACTTCCGTACCACCGATCCCACCGAACAGGCCCGCCAGCGGGACGCGTTCGCCGCGCACATCGCCATCGCGCGATCGGCCGGCGTGACGCTCGTCATCCACGACCGGGACGCGCACGATGACGTGCTCGACGTGCTCGACGCGCACGAGCTGCCCGATCGCGTCGTCATGCATTGCTTCTCCGGCGACGCCGACTTCGCGCGCCGCTGTGTGGAGCGCGGCTTCTGGCTCTCGTACCCCGGCGTCATCACGTACAACGCGAACGCCCACCTGCGCGAGGCCCTCGCGGCGACGCCGCGCGAGAAGGTGCTGGTGGAGACCGACGCGCCGTACCTCACGCCGGTGCCGGCGCGCGGCAAGCCCAATGCGTCGTACCTGGTCGCCCACACCGTACGGTTCGTGGCCGATCAGCGCGGCTGGGACCTGGGCGAAGCCTGCCAGCAGCTCACCGCCAACACGTTCGAGGCGTTCGGCGGGCCGTGGGGCGACGATGGCTGACGCTCCCGTCAGGTCGGGCCTGCTCGATCCCCGCACCATCCGCGCCCTCGCCGCCGAGCTCAACCTGCACCCCAGCAAGCAGCGCGGCCAGAACTTCGTCATCGACCCGAACACCGTGCGCCGGATCGTGGCGCTCGCCGGCGTACAACCCGGCGAGGTCGTGCTCGAGGTGGGTCCGGGCCTCGGGTCGCTGACGCTCGGCCTGCTGGAGGCCGGCGCGCAGGTCACGGCGGTCGAGATCGAGTCGTCGTTGGCGACGCGACTGGAACGTACGGTCTCGGAGCGGCTCCCCGATGCGGCCGACCGGCTCACCGTCGTCGAGGCCGATGCCTTGCGCATCACCGAGCTCGACCCGTTGCCGACACGGGTGGTCGCCAACCTTCCGTACAACATCTCCGTCCCGGTGATCCTGCATCTCCTCGCGACGTTCCCCAGCATCACGTCGGGCCTTGTCATGGTGCAGCTCGAGGTCGCGGACCGGCTCGTCGCGCCGCCGGGGAACAAGGTGTACGGGACGCCTTCGGCCAAGCTGGCGTGGTACGCGGCGGCGTCCCGCGTCGGCACCGTACCCTCGACCGTCTTCTGGCCGGTGCCCAACGTCGAGTCGGGCCTGGTGGCGTTCACGCGCCGGGAACCGCCGGCCACGTTCGACAGGCAGACCGTCTTCGACGTGGTCGACGCCGCCTTCGGGCAGCGGCGCAAGATGCTGCGCTCGGCGTTGTCGGGGTTGTTCGGCTCCTCGGCCGCTTCCTCGGACGCGCTCGAAGCCGCCGGCATCGATCCCACCCGACGCGGCGAGACGCTCACGATCGAGGAGTTCGCGGCGATCGTCCCGCACCTGCCCTCGCAGCTCTGAGCGCGCAAGGTAGGTTCGGACGGGTGGAGTCGAGCGAGTTGGACGGGGCCGTACGGGTCCAGGTGCCGGGCAAGGTGAACCTCGCGCTGTCCGTCTCACCCAGGAGACCCGACGGCTATCACGACCTCACGACGCTGTTCATGGCCGTGTCCCTGTACGACATCGTCACCGCGACGCCCGCGCGACGGGGACGCCTCAGCGTCGAGGTCACGGGTGAGGGCGCCGACCAGGTGCCGCTCGACAAGTCGAACCTGGCGCTCAAGGCAGCGGACCTGCTGCGCACGCGGTACGGCTCGGCGGAGCTCGGTGCGCACCTGTCCATTGAGAAGCGGATCCCTGTTGCTGGCGGGATGGCCGGAGGGTCGGCGGATGCGGCCGGCGCGCTGCTCGCCTGCTCGGTGCTGTGGGGGCTGGATGTCAACCAGCCAGAGCTGCTCGCCCTCGCGGCGGAGCTTGGCAGCGACGTGCCGTTCTCGCTGATGGGCGGGTGCGCGTTGGGGACAGGGCGCGGCGAACAGCTGGCGCCCGCGTTGTGCAAGGGGACGTACGAGTGGGTGTTCGCGCTCGCGCACGGCGGCCTGTCCACGGCGAGGGTGTTCGCCGACTACGACATGTACAGCGCGGCCACGACGACGCCGCGGATGATCATCGACCGCCTCATGACGGGCCTCGCCTCGCATGACCTGGACGCTGTACGGGATGGGATGTGCAACGACCTGGAGCGCTCGGCGATCAGGCTGCACCCGCCCATCCTCGAGACGCTCGAGGATGGGATGAACCTCGGCGGCGTCACCTCAATCGTGAGCGGCTCGGGGCCGACCGTCGCCTTTCTGTGCGCCGATGACGACGACGCCGTGGAACTCGCCGTTGGGTTGAGTTCGTTCCCCTCGGTCCGCGCGATCCTCCGCGCGAGAGGCCCGGTATCGGGCGCCCGCGTCCTCAGTGCCAGCTGATCCGCGACCCCATTTCCGTGTGCTTACAGCCATCAGCGGTGGGCTTCGTGTACCCGCGCCTGCGGGGGGTGGCAATATGGCGGCCATGAGTCAGGCACCCGAGCGACGCGACGAGGTCGACGAGATCGTCGCTGCGTGGCGGCGGGAGCGGCCTGATCTCCAGGTCGATGTCATGCAGGTCCTCAGCCGCGTGAGCCGGATCGCGGGCCGCCACGCCACGACCCGCGACGCCGCGTTCGCCGCGCACGGGCTGGGAGCGTTCGAGTTCGACGTGCTGGCGGCGCTCCGGCGCGCGGGCAAGCCGTACCGGCTGACGCCCGGGGAGCTGTCCCGATCGACCCACGTCACCAGCGGCACGATGACGCACCGCATCGCGCGCCTCGTCGAGCGCGAGCTCGTGACGCGCGACAACCACCCCAGCGACGGCCGGGCCGCGATCGTGTCGCTGACCGCTACTGGTCTGGCCGTGGTCGATGCCGCACTATCGGATCTGCTCCTCTCCGAGGAACGCCTGCTCGCCGACATCCCTGGACGGGATCGCGCACAGCTGGCCACGTTGCTGCGGGCCATGCTGCTGTCGGTCGCCGACGAGCAGGAGCCGTCCGTCTGACGCTCAGACAGCCATCACTGGCTTGCGGTGGGGCGTTCGCCCGCTCGCATGATCTGCGCACCGAAAAGGATGGCGACTGCGAGGGCGGCGGGGAAGAACATCGTGTGTTGGATGCCGACGGCATGCACGAGCCAGCCGATGGCAGCGGGACCGGCAAGGATCGACGTGAAGCCGAACGACACCGTGACGGCGAGCCCGCGGGCACCCGCGAGGTAGCCGGCCGCCGCGTACACCTGAGGCGCGATGATGCCGATCCCCAGCCCGACGAGCGCCCAGCCCAGGAGCACGAGGGGCAATGTCGACAGGGTTGCGGTGAGCAGGAATCCGATGGCGGCCGTGACCGAGCCGACGCGTACCACCCAGACCCGTCCCACCTTCGCGACGATCGCGTCGCCGGCGAAGCGGATGATCATCATGCAGCCCGAGACCATCGTCACGCCGAGCGCTCCGATGCCGGGTGACACGTGCGCGACGTCGGTGACGTGCAAAGCCGACCAGTCGATCCCCGTACCCTCGCTCAGCCCGAAGCCCATGCTCATCACGCCGAGCAGGTAGATCGCTCGCGGGAGCTTGGCCTTGACCGGCCGCTCGCCCTGCTTGCCGTGCTTGCCCTGCTCGTGGTGGCCGACGGCCGGCGGGACGATCCGCAGCCCCACGAGCAGCGCCACGACGCCCAGCCCTGCGGTCATGAGTCCTGCCGTGAGGACGAGACCGGCACCCGGGGTGATGATCGCCGCGACCAGTACCACGCCGCTGCCGATGAGCTGTCCGAGGGACCACGTGCCGTGGATACGGCTCATCACCGGGTAGACGCGGGCCCGCTCCACCTCGACCGCGAGGGCGTTCATCGCGACGTCGAGGAAGCCGTTGCCGAGCCCGATGACGGCGACACCGCAGAGCAGGACGACGTACATCGGCGCGAGCCCGACGAGGAGCGACCCGGACGCTAGGACGGGGATCGCGGCGAGGCAGACCCGACGCAAACCGAGCCGGTCGCTGATCCGCCCGGCGAGCTGCTGGCCGACGATGGCGCTGAGGCCGAGGGTGAGCAGCGCGAACGTAACGGTGGCTTCGGTGAGGCCGAGGCGAAGGCGGAGTCCGGGAAGCGAGGCTGCGTACGTGGCGACCGTGGCGCCGTTGATCATGAACAGCAATGCCACTCCGAGGACGGCTCGCGTCCGGAGCAGGTGACTCACTGGAGACGACTCCCGGGATCGGCGAGGTGACCGGCTTCGTCGGACAGGTGGAACTCCTTGCCCAGGTTGTGCATGCCGTTCCACGCCAGGTTCACCAGGTGGGTCGCGACCTCAGCCTTGCTCAGCTGCGGGTTGTCGAGCCACCACTGACCGGTCATCGAGACCATGCCGGTCAGCGCCTGCGCGTACAGCGGCGCTGCCTTCGGGTCGAGGCCGCGGTGGCTGAACACGGCGGCCAGAAGGCCTTCGACCCGCGTGACGATGTCGGCGAGGATGCTTCCGTACCCGCCGGTCTCGCCGCCCGTACGGTCGCGGACGAGGATGCGGAAGCCTTCGGGGCACGACTCGACGTAGTCGAGGAGCGCCATCGTGCCCAGCTCGAGCAGTCGTCGTGACCCGGCGTGCGGCGTCATGATCGCCTCGCGGATCGCGGTGTGGAGGGTCTGTACTTCGCGGTCGACCACTACCGCGTACAGCCCTTCCTTGCCGCCGAAGTGCTCGTACACGACGGGTTTGGAGACCTCGGCCCTCGCGGCGATGTCCTCGACGCTGGTCCCGTCGAAACCCTTCTCGGCGAATGCGGAACGAGCGACCCCGATGAGCTGGTCCCGACGCTGGGCCCCGGCCATCCGGATCCGGCCGCGGCGTGCGCGGGACTGCTCGCTGTGAGGCACCCCCTCAGTCTGGCCTTGCTCGCGAGTCTGCGCCAACGCGGACGCACCGGGGCCGCCTACGGATCCGCCGCGGAAACCCCCGGGCCTCACCCAGCGGCCGCCGATATGCTGCCGTACACCACGCGAAAGGACCCGCGATGTCTCTGTTCTCCACCGTCGAGCAGGCTCCCGCCGACCCGATCCTCGGCCTGACAGAGGCGTTCGTCGCCGATACCCGGCCGACGAAGGTCAACCTGGGCGTCGGGGTGTACCTGGACGCGACGGGCAAGGTCCCGCTGCTTGAGTGCGTCAAGGTCGCCGAGCATGCGTTGGCCAACGCTGAGAAGCCCCGGAGCTACCTGCCGATCGACGGCATGCCCAGCTACGTCGCGGCGATGAAGGAGCTCATCTTCGGCACAGAGTCGTCCCCCGTCGATGAGGGAAGGGTCGTCACGGTCCAGGCGCTGGGCGGCACCGGAGGCCTCCGCATCGGCGCCGGGCTGCTCAAGCTCAGCAACCCCGACGCGACCGTGCTGGTCTCGAACCCCTCGTGGGAGAACCACCAGGCGCTGTTCAGCCGCGCCGGCTTCCCGGTCGCCACGTACCGCTACTACGACCCGGTCAACCGCCGCGTCGACGTCGACGGCATGGTCGCCGACCTCGAGGCCGCCGCGCCGGGCACGATCGTCGTCCTGCACGCGCGCTGCCACAACCCGACGGGGTATGAGCTGGCGCCGGCCGACTGGGACAGGGTCATCGCCGCTGTCGGCGCAGGCGGTCTCGTCCCGTACCTCGACATGGCGTACCAGGGCTTCGCGGAGGGGATCAGCGAGGACGCGTACGTCGTCGGCAAGGTCATCGACGCGGGCCTGAGCTTCCTCGTCGCGACGTCGTTCTCGAAGTCGTTCAGCCTGTACGGGGAGCGCGTCGGCGGTCTCTCGGTCGTCACCGCGGATGCCGGCGAAGCCAAGCGGGTGCTCAGCCAGGTGAAGGTCGTCATCCGTACCCTCTACTCGAGCCCGGCGACCCACGGCGCCGCCATCGTGGCGCACGTCCTGACCGATCCCGAGCTTCGCACCTTGTGGGAGCGCGAGCTGGGCGGCATGCGCGACCGCATCAAGGCGATGCGCTCGGGTCTCGTCGCCGGGCTTGCCGCTGCGGGAGTGACCCAGGACATGAGCTTCATCACCGACCAGGTCGGCATGTTCAGCTATTCGGGCCTGTCGAAGGACCAGATGCTGCGGCTTCGGAGCGAGTTCGGCGTGTACGGGACCGACTCGGGCCGGCTCTGCATCGCCGCCCTCAACGACGCCAACCTCGGCTACGTCAGCGATGCGGTGGCCGCAGTCGTCAGGTAAGCGAGACGCCCACGCAGGAGTTCTATAGAGTTGGAGGCGATTCGGCACCACCCGACTCGCATTCCCCGGTTGGTCTGCCGGTAGGGCCCGCCTGACTTTGAATCAGGATCAAGCGACGTAGGTTCGACTCCTACCCGGGGAGCGAGAGCCAAGAGCAAAGGAGCGCGTGTGTCCCACGATTCCAGCGCTAGTGTGGCTGCCGTCGTCGTCCTCGCCGCGGGCGGCGGGACGCGCATGAAGTCGAAGCGCTCCAAGCTCCTCCATGAGATGTGCGGCCGGTCGATGCTGTCGTACGCGATCACTGCCGCGACCGCTCTCGAACCAGACCACCTTGTCGTCGTCGTCGGTCACGAGCGCGAGCAGGTGTCGGCCCACCTGCACGAGATCGCTCCGTACGCGGTCCAGGCCGTCCAGAAGCATCAGCTCGGTACGGGGCACGCGGTACGCGTCGGGCTCGAGGCGCTCGAGGAGCTGTCGGGCGACGTCGTCGTGACGTACGGGGACGTGCCGCTGCTGACCGGCGAGACGCTTGCCGGACTTGTTGCCGAGCATCGCGCGGCTGACAACGCCGTGACCGTGCTGACCTCTGTCATCGACTCGCCGACCGGCTACGGGCGGATCGTGCGCGAGCACGGGCGCGTGACCCGCGTCGTCGAGGAGAAGGACGCGACGGACGACGAACGCGACATCCGCGAGATCAACTCCGGCATCTACGTGTTCGACGCCGAGACGCTGCGCGCAGGGCTCGCGGACCTCGGCACCGACAACGCGCAGGGCGAGATGTACCTCACCGATGTCATCGGCTACGCGAACCGCATCGGACGTGGCGTCGGCGCCCACCTCATCGACGACCCGTGGCAGACCCAGGGGGTCAACGACCGCGTACAGCTCGCGGAGCTCTCGAGGGAGCTGAACCGCCGGATCCTCATCGCGTGGATGCGGGCCGGGGTGACGGTCATGGATCCCGAGACCACCTGGGTGGCCGACACGGTCGACCTGGCCGAGGACGTGACGCTGCTGCCGAACACGATCCTGCGTGGCGCGACATCGGTCGGCGAGGGCGCGACGATCGGCCCGGACGTCATGCTCACCGATGTCGAGGTCGGGCCACGGGCGAACCTCACGAAGTGCCACGCCACGCTGTCGGTGATCGGTGAGGGAGCAGACGTCGGCCCGTACTCGTACCTGCGTCCCGGCACCCGGCTCGGAGCCCACGGCAAGATCGGCGCGTTCGTCGAGACGAAGAACGCGGTGATCGGTGAAGGGGCCAAGGTGCCACACCTCACGTACTGCGGTGACGCGGAGGTCGGCGACGGTGCCAACGTCGGAGCCGGAACGATCTTCGCGAACTACGACGGGGTGACGAAGAGCCGTACGACGGTGGGCAAGGCGTCGTTCATCGGGTCCAACTCGGTGCTCGTGGCCCCGGTGAACATCGCGGACGGCGCGTACGTGGCGGCCGGCTCGGCGATCACCGACGACGTGGGCCCTGGCGAGTTGGCCATCGCCCGATCCCGACAGCGCAATATCGAAGGCTGGGTCGCCAGCCGACGACCTGGCTCGAAGACTGAGGCAGCAGCCGACGAGGCCCTCAGGGCGAAGAAGGGCGAACAGTTGTGAGCACCGTTCTGACGAAGAAGGATCAGAAACGTCTCATGCTCTTCGCTGGCCGGTCGCATCCGGCCCTGGCGAACGAGGTGGCCTCGATCCTCGACGTCGATCTGGTGCCAATGCGTGCCGTGACCTACGCGAACTCGGAGATCTACGTACGGTTCGAGGAGTCTGTACGTGGCTCCGACGCCTTCGTCATCCAGTCCCATCACGCGCCCGTCAACGAGTGGATGATGGAGCAGCTGATCATGGTCGACGCGCTCAAGCGTGCGTCGGCGAAGCGGATCACCGTGGTGTCGCCGTTCTACCCGTACGCCCGTCAGGACAAGAAGCACGCCGGCCGCGAGCCGATCTCGGCGCGGTTGATGGCCGACCTGTACGCAGCGGCCGGTGCCACGCGCATCATGTCCGTCGACCTCCATGCCGCCCAGATCCAGGGCTTCTTCAGCGGCCCGGTCGACCACCTTCTCGCCATGCCGCTGCTCAGCGACTACGTCGCCCGGAAGTACGGCGAGGAGGACCTCGTCGTCGTCTCGCCCGACGCCGGGCGCGTACGGATGGCCGATCAGTGGACGGACAAGCTCGGCTGCAACCTGGCGATCATCCACAAGCGGCGTGACCCCAACGTGGCGAACACCGTCGCCGTGCACGAGGTGGTCGGCGAGGTCGAGGGTCGGGTCTGCCTCCTCGTCGACGACATGATCGACACCGCCGGCACGATCTGCCTGGCCGCCGACGCCCTGATGGCGCGAGGCGCCAAGGCGGTCATCGCTGCCGCGACCCACGCGGTGCTGTCCGGCCCGGCCGCCGAACGGCTCAACCGGTCGGCGTTCAAAGAGGTCATCGTCACCAACACGCTCCCGATCGACACTGCGGTCGACATCGACTGCCTCACCGTCCTGTCGATCGCCCCGCTCATCGCGAAGGCGATCAAAGAGGTCTTCACTGAGGGCTCCGTCACGAGCCTGATGAACGAAGGCTGAGGGCCGAACGTTCAGAGGGGTCCGTCCGCAGCGTCGGCCGTCACGTGTCGGTTCATCATGTTAAGTAGGTGACTCGTATGTTCACACGGCGAATTGGCCATGTGAACATACAACTTGCCTACTTAACATGATGAACCGGAGGTACGGACCCTAGAACGCCTCGGTAGCCAGCCGTACCGCGACGGCAAGCATCGTCAGGCCGACGAGCACATCGATCACTCGCCAGGTGCTGGGGCGGCCGAGCGGCTTCGACAGGGCCCTGGCGCCGAAGCCGAGGGCGCTGAACCAGACGATGCTGCCCGTACCGGCGCCTGCGGCGAAGAACCAGCGGCCGGCGTCCTGCTGAGTGGCCAGGGTGCCGAGCATCACGACCGTGTCGAGGTAGACGTGCGGGTTGAGGTACGTGAGCGCCAGTGCTGTCGCGATGATCGACCGCCGACCGGCATCCTCGCCTGACGAGAGTGCCTGAGGGTGCATCGCTGACCGGAACGAGCGGTACGCGAACCACAGCAAGTACGCGACGCCGCCCCAAGTAAGCGCGACGAGCAGCCACGGCACGTACCTGACGAGCGTGCCGATCCCTAGCGTGCCGGCCGCGATGAGCAGCAGATCGCTCACCGCGCAGATCGCCACAACGATGCCGACGTGCTCACGGCGTAGCCCCTGCCTCAGGACGTACGCGTTCTGTGCGCCGATCGCCACGATGAGCGATAGACC
>DAIPZP010000020.1:0-12636 GCA_036782155.1 Propionibacteriaceae bacterium | reverse complement strand
GGGTACGACGACGGGGCTCGACCTCTTCGGCGACGACCAGTCCGTCGTGGCCATGAAGGTTGCCGGTGAGACCTTCGACCTCGCCCATGAGGTGTCAGAGGGTTCGACCGTCGAGGCGATCCTCGCAACCTCGGACGCGGGTCTCGCGATCCTTCGCCACTCGTCGGCGCACGTCGCCGCCCAGGCCGTACAACTGCTTCACGCCGATGCCAAGCTCGGCATCGGTCCGCCGATCACGGACGGCTTCTACTACGACTTCGACATCGAGCAGCCGTTCACCCCGGAGGAACTGCGCGCGCTGGAGAAGTCGATGCAGCGGATCGTCAAGGAGCGCCAGCGGTTCGTACGACGCGCCGTGACCGACGAGCAGGCACGCGAAGAGCTCGCCGACCAGCCGTACAAGCTGGAACTCATCGGCATCAAGGGCCACGCGAGCGACGACGACGGCGCCAGCGTCGAAGTGGGTGCGGGCGAACTGACCATCTACGACAACGTGCGCCGCAACGGCGAGGTCGCCTGGAAGGACCTGTGCCGCGGGCCTCACGTGCCCCACACCGGCTACATCAAGGCGTTCTCGCTCACCCGCTCCAGCGCCGCGTACTGGCGTGGTGACCAGAAGAACCAGCAGCTGCAGCGGCTGTACGGGACCGCCTGGGCGAGCCGTGAGGACCTCGAGGCGTACGAGTTCCGGCAGGCCGAGGCCGTACGACGCGACCATCGCCGCCTCGGCACCGAGCTCGACCTGTACAGCTTCCCGGAGGAGCTGGGCGCCGGGCTGCCGGTCTTCCACCCGAAGGGCGGCGTCATCAAGCGCGAGATGGAGGACTACGTCCGCCAGGCGCACATCGACAACGGGTTCTCCTACGTCGGCACCCCGCACATCGCCAAGGACGAGCTGTTCTACACCTCGGGCCACCTGCCGTACTACGCCGAGGGCATGTTCCCGCCCATGGACGATGACGGGCAGCTGTACTACCTCAAGGCCATGAACTGCCCGATGCACAACCTGATCTTCCGGTCGCGGGGACGGTCCTACCGCGAGCTTCCCTTGAGGTTCTTCGAGTTCGGCACCGTCTACCGCAACGAGAAGTCCGGCGTGCTGCAGGGCCTGACCCGCGTACGCAGCATCACCCAGGACGACTCCCACTCGTACGTCATGGCCTCCCAGGCCGCCGACGAGGTCCGTCACCTGCTCAACTTCGTGCTCAAGCTGCTCGACGACTTCGGTCTGCACGACTACTACCTCGAGCTGTCGGACAAGGACGCGTCGAAGCCGGACAAGTTCATCGGCACCGATGAGCAGTGGGAGACTGCGACCGCGGTGCTCGAGCAGGTGGCCAGGGATTCCGGGCTCGAGTTCGTGCCGGACCCGGGTGGCGCCGCCTTCTACGGCCCGAAGATCTCGGTGCAGATCCGCGACGCGATCGGGCGTACGTGGCAGATGTCGACGATCCAGTACGACTTCAACCAGCCGGCCCGCTTCGGCCTCAGCTACACCGCGCCCGACGGAAGCCATGCGGAGCCGGTGATGATCCATTCCGCGAAGTTCGGCTCGATCGAGCGATTCATGGGGATCCTGGTCGAGCACTACGCGGGAGCCTTCCCCGCATGGCTGGCGCCCGTCCAGGTGATCGGCATCCCGATCGCGGGCGACCACGTCCCGTACCTCGAGGACGTCGCGGCGCAGCTGCACCAGCGCGGGATCCGGGTCGAGGTGGACGCCTCCGACGAGCGGATGCAGAAGAAGATCCGCAACGCCCAGACGCAGAAGGTCCCGTACATGCTCATCGCGGGTCACGACGACATCGAGGCCGGAGCGGTGAGCTTCCGTTACCGCGACGGGACGCAGAAGAACGGCGTGCCGGTTGCCGACGCGATCGAAGAGATTGTCGCGGCGGTCCGCGAGCGCCGGTGACCACCGACGAGGCCGGGCTGCCGGGGACACCTGACGGGTTCGAGCGCCTCTGGACCCCGCACCGGATGGTCTACATCGACCAGAACACGGCGGGCGGGGACAGACCGTGCCCGTTCTGCGCAGGCCCGACGAACGACGACGAGACGAGCCTGATCGTCCATCGGGGCGCCGAGTGCTTCGTGGTGCTGAACCTGTTCCCGTACAACCCGGGGCATCTGCTGGTCTGCCCGTACCGGCACGTCGCCGACTACACCGACCTCACGGTCACGGAGACGGCCGAGCTCGTCGCGCTGACGCAGCGTGCGATGGCCGTGCTCCGGAAGGTGAGCGCGCCGGCCGGCTTCAACCTGGGCATGAACCAGGGCTCCGTGGCCGGTGCGGGGATCGCTGCCCACCTCCACCAGCACATCGTCCCGCGCTGGCTGGGGGATGCGAACTTCATGCCCATCGTGGGACGTACGAAGCCGTTGCCGCAGCTGTTGGGCGACACGCGCGACCGTCTCGCCGTCGCCTGGAACGAGTAGCCGTGCTCGACCAGTTCCGCCACATCTGGGCCGCGGTGATGACACCGCCGGCCAAGCTGCTGTGGCGCCTCCACGTGTCGCCGGACGCCGTGACGTGGACGGGCACCGCACTGGTCGTGGCCGCGTCGTTGCTCACGATCCCGCGGGGGTGGCTGTGGCAGGGAGGTCTGCTCGTGCTCGTCCTCGTCCTCTCCGACGGACTCGACGGCCAGCTGGCGCGGATGTCGGGGCAGTCCACGAAGTACGGCGCGTTCCTCGACTCGTCGCTCGACCGTGTCGCGGACGGTGGGCTCTTCGGCGCGATCATCCTGTACTTCGCGGGTCCGGGGCATTCCCAGGTCTGGGCCGGAATCGCCCTGTGGGCTCTGATGGCCGGGCAGGTGACGTCGTACGTCAAGGCGCGGGGCGAGTCGCTCGGGCTCGACGCGAACGGTGGCCTGGCGGCACGTGCCGACAGGATCGTCGTGGCCTTCCTCGGCCTGGTCCTCGCCGGGGTCGGCGTCCCGTACGCGCTGCACGTGGCCGTGCTGCTCCTCGCCCTGTTGGGCACCTGGACGGTGGGCCAGCGCATGATGCGGGCGTGGCGCTCGCGGGAAGCCTCGTGACGACGCCCGAGGTCCGGCCACCTGCGACGCGACGCCAGGTGGTGATGCGCGACGTCTACCGGGCGGGATGGGCCGCAGGCCCGTACCTGCTGCGGGCGCGGGTCGTCCGTGAGGGACTGGGCCGGGCGGCGGCCAGATTCGGTCAGCGCTTCGTCGGGTCACACCGGGAGCAGTGGCGGGAGAACGTCCGTCTCGCCACGGGCCGTACGCCCACGGACGCTGAGGTCGACTCTGCCGTGCGGTCGTGGATGCGGAACTTCACGGAGTCGTTCGTCATGCCGTCATGGAGCGCGGAGCGGACGGTGTCGACCGTGACCACCGACGCGGAGGCGGAGATGCGGCTCCGGGAGGCGATGGCCACGCGCGGCGCGGTGGTCGCGCTTCCGCACATCGGGTCATGGGACCACGCCGGGGCATGGGCGTGCGCGACGGGGATGCCGGTGGCCACCGTGGCCGAGGAGTTCGGCGAGGCGGAGTTCGCGGCGTTCAAGCGGTACCGGGAGAAGCTCGGTATGCGGATCTATGGCCACCGCGACCAGACGGCCCTGGCGTCGCTGACGCGGGACCTCGCTGAGGGCTACCTCGTGTGCCTCGTCGCCGACCGGGTCTTCGACGGCAAGGGCGTCCCGGTGATCTGGCCGGACGGTGCTGGCGGTCGACCGGCCCTCGCTCCGATCGGACCGGCCCTGCTGGCGCGCCGTACGGGAGCGCATCTCGTGGGCGCTTCGGCCCGCTACACACCGAACGGGATCCATCTGTCCTTCTCCGAGCCCGTCGCGCACCGTACGGGCGCAGAAGGTCTGCGCGCCATGTCGCAGGACCTGGTGGACTTCTTCGCCGCCGAGGTCGCCCTCAACCCGGTCGACTGGCACGTCTTCGTCCCCTTTTTCCCCGATCCTTCGCAGGTGCGCCCATGAGGATCGGGCTCGTCTGCCCGTACGACCTGCGCTCCCACGGCGGAGTGCAGGCGCAGGTACTGGGACTCGCGCGCTGGCTCGCGAGGGCCGGGCACGAGACGTACGTATTGGCCCCCGGCACGCTCAGCGACGCGCGGCTCGCGGAGGCCGACCTCGACCGGGACCGCTTGACGAGCACCGGGGGATCGGTCGCCGTGCCCTACAACGGATCGGTCGCGCGGGTCGCCTGCGGGCCGATGTCGTCGCTCCGGGTACGGCGGTGGCTGGCCGAGAGCGATCTCGACCTCCTCCACGTCCACGAACCCATCACGCCGAGCGCGTCCGTGCTGGCCGTCCGAGCTGCGGAGGTCCCGGTCGTCGCGACGTTCCATACCGCGACGCCCGGCTCGCGCAGCATGGCGGCGGCAGGTCGACTGCTGGGTGACACGATCGCCAGGATCGACCAGGGGATCGCGGTCTCTCGGGTCGCTGCGACGGTCGTCGAACGGCACCTCGGGTTGCACCCGCGGGTCATCGGCAACGGGATCAGGATGACCGACTTCGTGGTCCCCGCGCCCACCGGCAGATGGCGAGGCGGTGACCGACCGCGGGTCACGTTCGTGGGTCGGCTCCGTGAGCCCCGCAAAGGCCTGGGCGTGCTGCTGGCGGCGGTCGACAGCATCGTGCAGCATCAGCCCGACGTCGAGATCTGCATCGCCGGAGCGGGGGTGCCGGTACCGATGGGACCGAACGTCCGGTACGTGGGGGAGCTGACCAACGAGCAGCGGAACCAGCTGCTGGCCACGTCCGATGTCTTCGTCGCCCCCCACACAGGGCGGGAGAGCTTCGGCATCGTGCTCCTCGAGGCGCTCGCGTCTGGCGCTGCGGTCGTCGCATCTGACCTGCCGGCGTTCGTCGAGCTGCTCCGAGATGACCAGGGTCCGCTCGGCCGGATAGTCGAGGCCGGCGCCGCACAGCCGCTGGGACATGCCGTGCTCCGAGCCCTGGCTGAGCCCGTACCCGTGGCGCGGGGGAGGGCGCTGGCCGCCGAGTACGACTGGGAGAGGATCGGGCCGGCAGTGCTCGAGACGTACGAGGATGCGCTGACTCTCCGCGCGGCAGGGCGCAGGACCGGGTAGAGGCGCCAGTACGCTGGCGGCGTGCCAGGGACCGCGTACGACACCGACCGGGTGTTGACGGTGCCCAACGTGCTCAGTCTCATCCGCCTCCTGGGTGTGCCTCTCTTCCTGTGGCTGGTCCTCGACCCGCATGCCGACGGGTGGGCCGTGGTGGTGCTGGCCATCGGCGGTATCACTGACTTCCTCGACGGGTACCTCGCGCGCAGTCGCCACGAGATCTCCCGCATCGGGCAGATGCTCGACCCCGTCGTCGACCGCACGTACATCGCCGCAATCCTCCTCGGACTGGCGATGCGAGGAATCGTCCCCTGGTGGCTGGTGGGCATCCTCGTCGCGCGGGACGTCTGCATGGCGCTTCTCATCCCGGTCCTGAAGACCCGCGGCTACACCAGCCTGCCCGTGCACTTCCTGGGCAAGGTGGCCACCTTCTTCCTCCTGTACTCGTTCCCGGCCGTTCTGCTCGGCGACGGCGTCTGGCCTGGCGCCATGGTCTGCCGGGTCGTCGGCTGGGCGTTCGTCTTCTGGGGCACCGCGCTGTACTGGTGGGGGGGCCTGCTGTACGTGCGCCAGACGATCACGTTGGTCCGTGGATCGAGGCAAATCCCATGAAGCGGCGCGCAGTCAGGGGGGACAGCGATCGCCCGGTGGCGTGGAGCATGGACCTCCTGCGCCAGATCCGCGAGTCGGCGGTCGATCCCGACTACGCCGCGGTCGGAAAGGGAAAGCACGCGAGTGCCGGCCGCTGGCGCCTGCCTCTGGTCGCGGTGGGCCTGATCCTCGGGATGGTCGTCGCGATGCAGGGCTGGTACACGTACAAGGCGTCCCCGGACGCCGCGTCCGAGCACGACCAGCTCGTGAGCCGGATCCGCGCGGCAGACAAGACCAACGACGACCTCCGCGCCCAGCAGGTGGCGCTCGGGGACGAGATCGCGTCACTGCAGAAGCGGCAGGCGGACACGACGACGCAAGCCCAGCTTGATGCTCAGGGTGGCGTGTCCGGCGGGATCGCTGTCACCGGCCCCGGAATGGTGGTGGTGGTCGACGACGCAGAGGGTACGAACGCGGCGCGGGTCACCGACGAGGATCTCCGCCAGCTGGTCAACGGTGCGTGGCAGGCAGGCGCCGAGGCGATCACCATCAACGGGTATCGCGTGACCGCCCGTACCGCCATCCGCAGCGCGGGATCAGCCATCACGGTCGACTATCGCTCGCTGCTCCGTCCGTACCGCATCGAGGCGATCGGCGATCCGCGGACGCTGCCGGCCCGCTTCGCGGACACCCCCGGCGGAGCCTGGTGGGCGGACGCCAAGAACAACTACGGTCTTTCCTACGACGTGACGACGTCATCGTCGCTCACGCTCCCGGCCGACCCCGGGCTGACCGTCACCACGGCCCGGAAGTCCTGAGGAGGACGATCATGTTCGCGATCCTTGCGCTGCTCATCGGCATCGGGCTCGGCATCTGGCTGGAGCCGTCGTTGCCGACTGGGCTGACCTCGTACCTGCCGATCATGATCGTCGCTGCGCTGGACGCGCTGTTCGGGGCGCTGAGGGCCTGGTTCGACGGGACCTTCTCGGACCGGGTGTTCGCGATCTCCTTCTTCTCGAACGTCCTCATCGCGGCGCTCATCGTGTTCATCGGAGACCAGATCGGCGTCGGTAGCCAGTTGTCGACCGCTGTTGTCGTCGTGCTCGGGATCCGGATCTTCACCAACGCCGCCGCCATCCGGAGGGCGATCTTCCATGCCTGACGAGACCGATGTCGCCGCACGCCACGCGGCCGACAGCCCGGACGCCCCTCAGGCGCTGCCGGCGGGTCGCTCCCTGAGGGATCTGGGGAAGGCGCTGATGAGGCCCTCGGCCAGCCAGATCCTGCTGGCCGCGGTGCTGCTCGTCTTCGGCATCGGCGTGGGGACCCAGATCACGACCAAGGCCGCCGACGACCCGTACGCGACCGCGCGGCGCGCCGACCTCATCCAGCTGCTGGACACCGCGAACACCGAGACGAGTCGGCTGGAGAGCGAGATCGAGCAGCTGAAGACCACCCGGGACAAGCTCCAGTCAGGGGTCGACAGCGCCAAGGTCGCTCAGCAAGAGGCGCAGAACCGCCTGGACAACCTGGCGATCCTCAACGGCACCGTGGGTGCGACAGGGCCCGGCGTACGTGTCGTCATCTACGACCCCTCCCAGAAGGTCACCGCGTCGACCTTGCTGGACGCTATCGAGGAGTTCCGGGACGCCGGCGCCGAGGTGATCGAGATCAACGACTCGATCCGGGTCATCGCAACGACCTGGTTCAGCAGCGCAGGAGGCTCGTTGGTGGCCGACAACCTTGCCATCTCCCTACCCATCGTCATCGATGTCATCGGAGACAGCCATGCGCTGGAGGAGGCGGCTCGGTTCCGTGGTGGTCTCGTCAGTCAGGTGCAGCAGCTGGGCGGTTCCGTGACGATCACGCAGCAGACCAACGTGACGATCACGGCCGTACGGCAGCTGCCGCAGAATCACTACGCGCGCCCCGCGTGACCCGGCCCGAGTGGATGCGCGAGAATGCCAGCGGTAGAACGAGCCAAGAGAGGCGACAATGACTTTTCCTGAGGACCTGAAGTACAGCACCGAGCACGAATGGGTGCGGGAGGGCAACGCCGCGACCGTACGGGTCGGCATCACCGACTACGCCGCGGACGCCCTGGGCGACATCGTGTACGTGTCGTTGCCGACGGTAGGCCAGGATGTGGCGGCCGGTGACGCGTGCGGGGAGCTCGAGTCGACCAAGTCGGTCTCCGAGGTCTTCAGCCCCGTGGACGGAGTCGTCAGCGCGGTGAACGACCACCTCGCCGACACGCCCGAGACGGTGAACTCCGATCCGTACGGCGCGGGCTGGCTGTTCGAGATCGAGCTCGCTGAGGATGCCGATCTCGACGACCTCCTGGACTCCGACGCGTACGCCGAGCACGTCGGCGCCTGACCGTCCCAACGGCGCCGCGACACACAGCCTTCCCTGAGCCCGGGATCGGGAGAGTCTCCTAGGCTAGGCTGGAAATCTGAAAATGCGAGGAGTCCCCGATGACGTGCCCCAAGTGCGGCAGCACCGTCGCAGCTAACAGCAACTTCTGCCCGCACTGCGGAGAGCGGCTGCGCGAGCACACCGGCGACACCACGGGCCTCATGAAGATGCCGGCTGCGGAGATGCTGGAAGACCTGAGCGAGGAACAGGTACGAGCGGTCGAGGCGCTGCCACAGGGTTCTGTCCTGCTGATCGCCGTCCGAGGACAGGACCGCGGCGCGCGCTACCTGCTCGACTCGGACACCGTTGTCGCAGGTCGCTCCCCGGAGTCCGACATCTTCCTCGACGACATCACGGTCTCCAGGCAGCACTGCGTCTTCCAGCGCGGCGACGGTCAGCTGACGGTCACCGACCAGGGCAGCCTCAACGGCACGTACGTGAACCGCACGCTCACGGACGGACCCGTCGTGCTTCGTGCCGGCGACGAGGTGCAGATCGGCAAGTTCCGGCTCGTCTTCTACCCGAGTCCGCATGGGTTGGGGTGATGGCGTCCCCGCTGCAGAGCATCGGCCAGGTCCTGAAGGCGCTCCAGGAGGAGTTCCCGGACATCTCGATCTCGAAGATCCGGTTCCTGGAGGCTGAGGGCCTCATCTCTCCCGAGCGGGCACCGTCGGGATACCGCCGGTACTCGCGGGGGGACATCGAACGCCTGGCGTACGTCCTACGCGCCCAGAAGAACCACTACCTCCCGCTCAAGGTCATCCGAGAGCACCTCGCCCTCATCGACCAGGGTGCGGAGCCGCCGTCGATGGAGCCTCCCAGCCCGCAGCCATTGGCGGTGACGGAAGTTCCCCACCCGAGGGAGGTGGACGGCGCTGCGGCGCGCCGGGCGATCCGCCTCTCCCGGCGGGAGTTGCTCGACGTCTCCGGTCTGCCGGAAGCCACGCTCGTGGAGCTGGAACGCCAGCTCGTCATCCGGCCCCGGCGCGGAACGGCCTTCTACGGCCGTGAGGCGCTGACGATCGCGGTCGTGGCCCGGAAGCTCACGTCGTACGGCATCGACGCGCGGCACCTTCGGGCGATCAAGATGGCGGCGGAACGGGAGGTCGGGCTGGTCGAGCAGGCGGTCGCGGCGTCGTCCAGCCGTCGGCAGCCGGTGAGTCGCGAACGCACCAGCGAGGTGATGCAGCTCGTCATGCACGCCCATGCCGCGCTGATGCAGTCCGTGCTCGACAGATGAGCAGAGCCTTGCTGCCCATGCGCGACTAGGCTGGGTGATATGCGAGAGGTAGTCGTGCACGGCGTTCGGATCGATATGCCTGCCGGGGTGCCGATGCTGCTGCTACGGGAGGTCGAGGGGACCCGCGGCCTGCCCATCTGGATCGGTGCCGCGGAAGCGTCCGCGATCGCGAGCGTGCTCGAAGGAGCCACCCCGCCGAGGCCCTTGACCCATGACCTGATGGCGGACGTCCTCGAGGCGCTCGGCCACTCGCTGACGGCGGTCCGGATCACCGACGTGGAGGAAGGGACGTTCTACGCCGTGCTCGACATCGACGGCGAGCAGGTGAGTGCCCGGCCGTCCGATGCGGTGGCGTTGGCGCTGCGTGTCGGCGCCCCGATCTACGCGTCCGAAGAGGTCTTGGCTGAAGTGGGGGTTGAGATTCCGGCCCCCCGTGAAGAAGAGGTCGAGAAATTCCGGGAGTTCCTCGACAACGTGAGTCCCGAGGACTTCGACGCACCACAAGAGTCCTAGTCAGAGCGCGATTGACCGGGTCCTGACTGCGGCTGTCGGAGGGCGGGAGAAGGGCCTGAAGACCCGGATCCGCACCGAGGGTCGTTGACGTTGCCGGGTCGCGGATCTAGCGTTCGAGAATCCCAAGGATGAAACTACAACCGCGGAACCGGATGAGGGAGAGAACGTGAACGTCGAGGGCACGCAGCGTCGCAGCCAGGACAGCCTGTTCGACGGCGACTTCTCTCCGCTGGCGCTGGACCAGGGATTCCGCGGTCCGGTGGCGTGCAGCGCTGCGGGCATCACGTACCGTCAGCTCGACTACTGGGCACGTACCGGCCTGGTCGTTCCCGAGGTCCGCGACGCGACAGGCTCGGGCACGCAGCGCCTCTACAGCTTCCGCGACCTTCTCCTGCTCAAGGTCATCAAGCGCCTCATCGACGCCGGCATCTCGCTGCAGCAGATCCGCATCGCCGTGGACCACCTGCGCGCTCGCGGGGTCGAGGACCTCACCGAGGTCACGCTCCTGAGCGACGGCGTGTCGGTGTACGAGTGCACCTCGGACGACGAGGTCGTCGACCTCCTCAAGGGCGGTCAAGGCATGTTCGGCATCGCGCTGGGTGGCGTGTGGCGCTCGATCGAGGGCACGCTGCTCGATCTGCCGACCGAGCGGGCGGACGAAACCTCCAAGGCGATCGACGAGCTGGCTGCTCGACGGGCGGCCCGGTTCGCGGGCTAAGCCTGCGTTCGTTAGGTTGGCGCCTGGTAGAGAAAGGCGCCACATGACCCATCGCTCTGGTTCGGCATTCGCCGAGCGTCACATCGGACCGTCATCGACTGATCACGAGCGCATGCTCGCCACCATTGGCGTCGCTTCTGCAACCGAGCTCATCGAGCACGCGATCCCCGCCGCGATCCGCTCGACATCGATGCCCGGTGTCCCGCAGGCACGCTCGGAGTCGGAGGTCCAGGCACGGCTGCGCTCGCTCGCGGAGCAGAACGTCGTGACCGTCCCGATGTACGGGCTGGGCTACAGCCAGACGATCACGCCGGCGGTGATCAGGCGCTCGGTGCTCGAGAACCCGGCCTGGTACACCGCGTACACCCCGTACCAGCCCGAGATCAGCCAGGGCCGACTCGAGGCGCTGCTCACGTTCCAGACGATGTGCAGCGACCTCACGGGCCTGCTGACCTCCGGCGCGTCCTTGCTGGACGAAGGTACGGCCGTCGCCGAGGGCGTCGCGCTCGCGCACCGCGTCGCGAAGAACCGGAGTCGGTGCCTCGTCGACCCCGGCCTGTACCCGCAGAGCCTCGCCGTACTGCGCACCCGCGCGGAGGCGCTCGGCCTCGACGTCGTCCTCGGCTCGAACGATCTCGACGACAGCCTCGACGGCGTCTTCTGCGTCGTCGTCCAGCTCCCCACCGCCGACGGGCTGGTGCGTAGCCCGTCTGAGCTGCGCCGCATCACTGACGCGGCCCACGGCGCCGGAGCTCTGGTCGTCGCGGCGTGCGACATCCTCGCGCTCACACTTCTCGAGTCGCCCGCCTCCTGGGGGGCTGATGTCGCCGTGGGCAGCACCCAGCGATTCGGCGTCCCCCTGTTCTTCGGCGGTCCACACGCCGGCTACATCAGCGTGCGTGACGGTCTCGAGCGGCAGCTCCCGGGTCGGCTGGTCGGCGTGTCCATCGACGCCGACGGCGTGCCTGCGTACCGGCTGGCGCTTCAGACCCGCGAGCAGCACATCCGTCGGGAGAAGGCGACCTCGAACATCTGTACGTCGCAGGTTCTTCTGGCCGTAACGGCCGCGCTGTACGCGGTGTACCACGGGCCTGACGGCCTGCGCGAGATCGCCGCCGAGATCCATGCGACCGCCCAGCGGATCGCAACCACGGCAGCAGCCGCCGGACTCGCGGTCCGTCACGCCGACTACTTCGACACGGTCGTCCTCGAGGCGCCAGGTCGCGCCCGGGAGATCGTCGCCGCCGCGCATGACGCGGGGATCCTGCTGCGCCCGGTGGGCGAGGATGCCGTGGCGGTCTCCGTCGGCGAGGGGGTCACGGAGGAGGACCTCACGTCGCTCGCGACGGTCCTCGGCACTCCGCTGGCCGAGGCGCCTGACGCGGCCGGGCTGGCCGGGCACGAACGGCCGCAGGACTACCTCACCCACCCGGTGTTCTCCGCGTACCACTCCGAGACGGAGATGATGCGCTACCTGCGCGCGCTCGCCGACCGTGACTTCGCGCTGGACCGCGGCATGATCCCGCTCGGGTCATGCACGATGAAGCTCAACCCGGCTGCGGCGATGGAGCCCATCTCGTACCCCGGCTTCGCCAGCCTGCACCCGTTCGCCCCGGCGAGCGATGCGACCGGCTACGCCGAGATGATCACCGAGCTGGAGTCGTGGCTCTGTGCGATCACCGGGTACGACCGGGTGTCACTGCAGCCGAACGCGGGCAGCCAGGGCGAGTTCTCCGGACTGCTGGCGATCCGGCGGTACCACGAGTCGCGAGGGGACACCCATCGCACGGTCTGCCTCATCCCGTCCTCGGCGCACGGCACGAACGCCGCCTCCGCCGCACTGGCTGGGCTGTCGGTCGTCGTCGTGAAGGCCGCTGCAGACGGCTCCGTCGACCTCGACGACCTCCACGCGAAGATCGCCGCGAACGCGAACAAGCTCGCCGCGATCATGGTCACGTACCCCTCGACGCACGGCGTGTTCGAGGACACGATCACGTCGATCTGCGAGGCCGTCCATGCGGCGGGCGGACAGGTGTACGTCGACGGCGCCAACCTCAACGCGCTCGTCGGGCTTGCGCGT
>DAIPZP010000019.1:0-12916 GCA_036782155.1 Propionibacteriaceae bacterium | reverse complement strand
GCCGGGCGACCCCAAGGTCGGGACCGGGCGACGGGCACGAAAGGATGGAGTCACCCGAGCGAGAAGAGCCCCCGTGACCGCGATCGATGATGCCTTGACGACTGCCACGGACACCAAGGCTGCACTGATCAGCCGGGACGCGGTGTCCGAGGCGGGACGGCTGTTCACCGAGGTGTTCGGAGACGCGAAGGCGCTCGTCGTCGCTGACGAGAACACCTGGGCCGTCACCGGACAGGCTGTCGTCGACTCGCTGGCCGCCGCTGGGGTGGTGATGCTCGAGCCGTACGTGTTCGCGGGTAAGCCCACCCTGTACGCCGACTACAGCAACGTGGTGGTGCTGCGCGATCACGCGGTGGCGACGGACGCTGTGATCCTCGTTGTCGGCTCCGGCACGCTGAACGACATCGCGAAGCTGGCGTCGGGGGAGCTGGGCCGACCGTACGGGGTGGTGGCGACGGCAGCCTCCATGGACGGGTACGCCGCGTTCGGTGCGTCGATCACCCGCGACGGCTTCAAGATCACGCGTACCTGCCCGGCACCCGCTCTCGTCCTGGCACCCCTCGACGTCATGGCCACCGCGCCCGGCAGGCTCACGGCGACCGGCTACGGCGACCTCATCGAGAAGGTCACTGCGGGAGCCGACTGGGTCGTGGCCGACGCGCTGGGGATCGAGCCGATCGACGCCGAGGTCTGGAACCTTGTCCAGCCGTCGCTGAGGCACGCACTGGCTGATCCGGGCGGCTGCGCGGCGGGCCATCTCGGCGCGGTGAGCGCCCTCGCCGAAGGGCTGCTGCTCAGCGGTCTCGCGATGCAGGCGCACCAGTCGTCGCGGCCGGCGTCGGGCGCGGGCCACAACTTCAGTCACCAGTGGGAGATGGAGGGTCACGGCCTCGACTGGGAGCCGCCGCTCACGCACGGCATCAAGGTGGGGCTGGGTACGATCGCGAGCTGCGCGCTGTACGAGGTGGTGCTCGATCTCGATATCTCCGGCGTCGACCCGGAGGCACGCGCGGCCGCCTGGTTGACGCCCGAGCAGGACGAGGCACGGGTCACGGCGCTCCAGCCGCAACCAGCGATCAGGGAACCTGCGATCGCGCAGTCACGCCTCAAGTACGTACCGGCCGAGCAGGCAGCCGATCGCGTGCGTGCGATCAAGGCCGCCTGGCCGGCGATCATCGGCCGCATCCGGCCGTTGTTGCTGCCACCAGCCGAGGTCGCCCGGCGATTGCACACGGTCGGCGCCGCGTACCACCCGGCGCAGGTCGGCATCAGCCAGGACCGGCTGCGCCGTACGTACTTCCAGGCCCAGACCATCCGGTCCCGCTACACGATGGTCGATGCGTTGTACGAGCTGGGCTTGCTCGACAGGAGCGTCGACACCCTGTTCGCCCCCGGCGGCTACTGGTCCGACTGGCCCGTGGACTGAAGACTCGAGCTGTACGACGGCACAGGTGCTCTCCCCGAGCGGATATCTCCTCTCCTCGAGGGGTACAGGTGCTCTCGCCGAGCGTCAGAGGGGGTGGCGGGCCGCGAACGCGTGCTGGGCGGCGAAGGTGGGCGACAGCCTCTCGTACACGTCCTCCTGGATAGCGCTGAGCTCCTCGTAGATCGCGTGCGCCGTCTCGTCCGGCTCGGTCACGGCGCCCAGCTTCGCGAGGCGGCGAGCAGTGTCGTCGAGAGGATCGCCCGTGATGTACGCGATCGCCTGCGCCGCGGCGCCCATCGCGGACACCTCGTCGATGTCGCACGTCGTCAGCGGAAGCCCCGTCGCATCAGCGACGATGTGGCGCCACAGGTCGCTGCGCTGCCCGCCGCCCATGACGCGCACGCTGGTCAGCGGGACGCCCGTGTCCTCTTGGAGCCCGCGCAGGTTGCGCGCGGTCTCGAGGCTGATCCCCTCGAGCAATGCCCGGTACAGGTGGGCCCGGCCATGGATGCCCGACAGCCCCACGAAGGCGCCGCGAGCGATCGGGTCCCAGTACGGGCTCTGGACGGCGTTCCAGTAGGGGAGCGCCACGAGTCCGCCACACCCTGCCGGTACGGCGGCGGCCGCGGCCTCCAGCCCTGGATCGGGTGCGCCGCCGAGCGCGGGGTCCCCAAGTTCCGATCGGAACCAGCCAGCAAGGTAGGCGCCTGAGTTCTGTACGACCTCGAGCACGTACTGACCAGGCAGCCCCGCGGCATCGGTGCGGTAGACCGACCCGTAGCGGTACGTGTCGCTGTGCACGCCCGCCACCACGGCGGTGCCGAGGTTGAGGTACGCCTCGTCGGTACGGGTCGCGCCGGCGCCAAGCCCAGCCGCCTGCCCGTCGCCGCAGCCGGCGACGACGGTGACCGGACCGGGCAGTCCCCAGGCGGCGAGGACGTCGTGCGTCACCTCACCCATCGGCGACCCGGCCGGGCACAGATCAGGCAGCTGGTCGGCCCGAAGCCCGGCGAGTTCCGTGAGCCGGGTCGAGAACGACAGCGACGCCATGTCGTACAACCCGAGGCTGTCGGCGGTCGCCACCGAGTCGACCCAGCGGCCGGTGAGGGCGTGGACCAGGTAGCCGTGGACGCCGGTGAGCCGTACAGCGCGTGCCACGGCCTCTGGCTCGTGCCGCGACAGCCACGCGATCTTGTACAGCGACGGCGTGACATCGGGCTGGAACCCGGACAGCGCGTGTACCTCCTCGCTGCCCAGCTCGGCGACCTCCGCGGTGGCCCGCCCGTCGAGCCAGAGGATGCCCGGCCGCACCGCGACCCCCTCGGCATCCACGAGCGCGAAAGACTGCCGCTGCGGTGTGATGCACAGCGCAGCCACGCGGCGCCTCTCGTCGGACGACAGGCCAGCAATCGCCTCGCCCACGGCGCTGTTCGTGCTGCGCCACCAGTCGGCCGGGTCGTGCTCGTACCGGTCGGCGCCCGGGGTGCTCAACGGGATCTCAGCCCGACCCGACCCGATGACGGAACCGGCTGCGTCGACCACGAGTGCCTTCGTGGCGGTGGTGGACGAGTCCACGGCGATGACGAGTGGGTCCATGGCGAGTGCCTTTCGTGCAACTGATGGCCGTCACCGGCATCCTCGCAGGAGGTCGCCACAGCGGGTGCGAAGATCGAACAGTGATGACCGCTTCTCCAGGAGTACCCGCGATGACACCCACCCGGATCCGTACCGCCCTCGCCGGTGCCGGACAGACCAAGGCCGTCGTCATGGGCGTGGGGGTTCTCGACCAGACGGGAGCGACGTTCGCTGAGTTCCTGCCTGGCAAGCGCGCGATCATCATCGCCGACGAGAACACGTGGGGCGCTGCCGGACCGGGTGTCCAGGCCTCGTTGCAGGCGGCAGGGATCGACCTCGACGAGCCGATCATCTATCCCGGCAAGCCCGTCTTCTTCGCCGACGATGCCGCGGTGCTGCGGTTGAGAGACCGCCTTGCCGAGACTGATGCCGCCGCCGTATCGGTCGGATCCGGGTCGATCAACGACGTCGTGAAGAACGCAAGCGACCTGCTCGGTCGCCCGTACCTGTCGGTCTGCACAGCCGCGTCGGTCGACGGCTACACCGCCGAAGGCGCCGCGATCACGGTCAAGGGGGTGAAGAGTACGGTCACCTGCCGGGCGCCGATCGCGGTCGTGGCCCCGACCGACGTCATGGCAGCCGCCCCGAGCAGACTGACCGCCACCGGCTTGGGCGACCTGTTCGAGAAGGTCCCCGCGGGCGCCGACTGGATGGTCGCCGACGCGCTCGGCGTGGAGCCAGTGGACTGGGACGTCTGGGAGCTCGTCCAGGGGCCTTTGCAGGATGCGATCGCTGACCCCGATGGGCTGCGGCGTGGGGACGAGGAAGCAGTCGAGGCGCTCAGCGAGGGACTGCAGATGTCTGGCCTCGCGATCCAGGTGCATGGCACCTCGCGACCGGCTTCGGGTGCGGGTCACTTCTTCAGCCACCAGTGGGAGATGGAGGGGTACGGCCGCGACTGGGCCATCCCGCTGTCCCACGGGTTCAAGGTCGGCTTGGGAACGCTCTCGATGTGCGCGTTGTACGAGATCGTGCTCGGCATCGACCTCGCCTCGATCGACGTCGAGGCGAGGCTGGCGAGCTGGCCGACCCCCGAGGAGGACCAGGCCCGGGTCGAGGCGCTCCAGCCGATCGGGATCATCCGCGAGTCGGCAGTGAGAGAGTCCGCTGACAAATACCTCAGCCCGGATGCTGCCCGCGTACGGCTCGAGGCGATCCGGGGGGTCTGGCCGGAGCTGCGGATCCGCCTGGAGCAGCAGCTCATGCCGGCTGCGGAGGTCGAGGACATCCTTCGTCGCGTCGGTGCGATCCATCATCCGAGCCAGATCGGGGTGTCCCTCGAGCAGCTGCGTACGAAGTACTACCAGGCACAGACGATCCGTACCCGCTACACGGTGCTGGACACCCTTCAGGAGGCTGGAGTCCTGGGCGAGGTCGTCGACCGGCTGTTCGCGCCGGGTGGCTACTGGTACGAGCGCAAGCCCGAGCCGCGCTGGACCGACGCGTCCTGAGTCCGAGCCTCGCGATCAGGCGTCGGGATCGTTCGATCCGGGGCCCTCTGGGTGGGCCTCCCAGATCTCCTTGCACTCAGGGCACACCGGGAACTTCTCCGGGTTGCGGCTGGGCACCCACACCTTGCCGCAGAGTGCGACGACGGGTGTTCCCATCACCATCGCCTCGGTGAGCTTGCGCTTGGCGACGAAGTGGGCGAACCGCTCGTGGTCACCGTCGTCGAGGCGCAACTCGGTGCGCTCGTCGGTGATGGTCTGCGAACCGGGTGCCGGACGGGTCTCGGGAGTCATGCTCACGCTCACGAGTGTAGGCGTGATCGTCAGCCGGAGACCCAGATGGTGATCATGAGCGTCAGGAAGAACAGCGCGACGGCCGACAGGATGACCCAGACCCAGAACAAGGGGGAATGGCTCTCGGCGACGGGAGCAGGCGTGTACTCCGCCTCAGGGATGTAGCTGGCCAGGACGCTCGTGGGGGTCTCGTACCCGCTCGAGCTCGGCGCGGCCGTGTAGTACGAGTTCGGTGGCAGCGAGACCATCGAACCGGGCCCACCTGGGGCCGGGCTCAACCCCGAGATGAAGCTCGACGGCGTCGAGAAGGGCGTCGGCGTCGACGGTCGCAGCACGGAACCCTCTGCCTTAGGCAGCGGGCGCGGCGTGTATGTCTGGCCACCCGGAAGCACATCAGCCAGCTGATCGAGCGCGCTTGCCATGATGTCGGCCGTTTGCGGGCGCTTGTTCGGGTCGGGCGACAGCGCGGCGTTCAAGAGCGCGTCGAGCGCCGGCGGGGCGCCCACACGATCGGCGATCGGCGCGGGCCCGATGGCGGGGTTGCGGCTGAGGAGGTCGGCGAGAGTCTTGACCGGGAACGGCGGCTTGCCGGACAACAGGGCGTACGTCACCGCGCCGATCGAGTAGATGTCCGCTCGCGCGTCGAACGGGGCGCCGGTGGCCTGCTCCAGCGCCATGTACGCGGGGGTGCCGGCCGTCATCGTCGCGCCAGCGCGATCCACCATCTTCTTCGCGACGCCGAGATCCGCGAGCAGGACGCGCAGACCCTGGGTCTCGGAGTAGTCGAGCAGGATGTTCCCCGGTGTCACGTCGCGGTGGATGATGCGATGGCGATGCAGGACCTCGAGGGCGCGGGCGGCCTCGGCGCACAGCCGCAGCGCGCGTCCCGGTTCGGCGGGCTGCTTGCGCAGCTGCTCCAGCGAGCCGCCATCGGCGTAGTCCATGACGAAGTACGGGCGCCCGTCGGGCAGCGTGCCGATGTCGTACACGCGGACGATCCGCTCGTCCTGGATGCGACGAAGGAGCTTCGCCTCAGCGAGGAATCGGCTGCGGACGTCTTCGTTGTCGGCCCAGTTGTCCGCGAGGATCTTCACCGCCACATCGGCGTCCAGCTCGTCGTCGCGGCCCTTCCAGACGGTCGCGAACGACCCGGCGCCGATGCGCTGGGTCAGTCGGTAGCGACCGATCTTGTCCACGTGACTTCCTCGATATGTCAGCCAGAGCTCAACTTCGCAGGCCGTGCGTGCCGTGCCAGCGATGCTGTCCGGAGGCCTATCCCCCGCAGGATGGTACTAGCAGGGGCATGTCACTCGGGCTGTGAGTAAGAGACCTCTCCTATGGATAGGGCAGACTTGCCGATGTGACAGATCCCTCCCCGAACCCGGGCTCCGTACCGCCCCCCGGGTGGTACCGCGACCCCGCCGGCCCCGGCCGCCAGAGGTGGTGGGACGGGCTGAAGTGGTCGAACCTCGTACGGATGGAGTCGTCAGCGCCCGTTGCCTCTCACGGTAGTGCCGCACCCTCGGTGACCGCAGGCGCTTCCTCCACTCCGGTTGCCCACGGCGGGTTCCGGCCCATCCAGCGCCCCGCTCCGTTCGTACAGCCCACATCCGCTCCCCTCGTACAGCCCACAGCCGTGCCGGGCGATGCGACCTTGGCGTCGTTCGGTCGTCGGTTCCTGGCGACGGTCATCGACAACCTGCTGGTGTCCTTTGCTGTCACCGCGGTGATGCCGTTCTTCATCGGCGGCTTCCAGGACAGGGTGCTCGCAGGCTTGCAGGCCTTGTACGCGGACGTGCTCGCCGGTGGCCAGGCCGGGTTCACCGACGACCTCAACCACCTCGTGGTGATCGTGACCTACGCCATGATCGCGACCACTGTCCTGTACGGGACGGTCAGCCTCGGCCTCTGGTCGCGGACGATCGGGCAACGCATCTCGAGCATCGCGGTCTCACCAGTAGACAAGCCCACGGAGAAGGTCGGTTGGAACCGTGGGCTCGCTCGCTCGCTCGGGTGGACCCTGCTGTCGCAAGGCGGGGGACTGTTCCTGATCGTGAACGCCTTCAGCCTGTCCATGATCCTGTGGCACCCGAAGCGCCAAACGCTGCCCGACCTCCTCGCCCGCACCCAGGTGGTACACCGGGGGTGAGGGCCGGCGCTCGGACGGCCCCGGGGGCTCGACCACGGCTCGAGGTCTGACGGCTCCCGTGGTGTCGCTGTTGCGACGCGTGGGATGCGCTGAAAGTCTTGGCCACGACGACGTACGACCTCTCTGAGAGACGACGCATGCCACTCATCGATCCCGCGCTCCGCGATCTGGCCGGGCTGTACCAGATCAGCACGGAGTTCTGGGACTGGAAGGGCCATTACACCGAGGTCGACGACGCGTCGGTGATCGCCGTTCTGTCCGCCTTCGACGTCGACGCCTCGACGCCTGAGAAGGCCCGAGCGGCCGTCGACACGTACCACGCGCGGGTCTGGCAACGCGCCCTGCCGCCATGCGTGGTGGTCGAGCAGGGTGCCGCCAGGACGTTCCCGGTCCATGTACGAGCTGGCGCCCCGGCGCAGGTGTTCATCAAGCTCGAGGACGGCGGCAGCATCGATGCCCGCCAGGTCGAGAACCTCTCGCCGATCCGAGAGGTCGACGGCGAGTGGCTCGGCGAGGCAAGTTTCGCCGTTCCAAAAGAGCTGCCGGTCGGCTACCACCGGATCGTGCTGCGCTCAGAGGACCGTGAGGTCGAGTCGTCGCTGATCGTCACGCCGCCGTGGCTGGGCTTCCCGCAGCAGATGGGCGACAAGCGGATCTGGGGCTACGCGGCCCAGCTGTACTCGGTCGCGTCGCGAGACTCGTGGGGGGTTGGCGATCTCACCGACCTCGCCGACCTCGCCGTCTGGACCGCGACGCAGCAGTTCGCCTCGTACGTGCTCATCAACCCGCTCCACGCCGCGCAGCCCGTTCCGCCGATGGAACCCTCGCCGTACCTCCCGTCGAGCCGCCGTTATGTGAACCCCCTCTACATCCGGCCCGAGGCGATCGCCGAGTACGCCTGGTTGCCGAGCGCCGAACGCGAGATCGTGAGCGGGATGCGGCGCGACCTCATCGGCAACCTCGCCCACTCGGAGGCCGTGGAGCGCGACGCGTCGTGGGACGCGAAACGGGAGGCGCTGGAGCTCGTGTTCCGGGCCGGCCGCAAGGCGCCCCGCGAGATGGCGTTCGCCGACTTCCAGCGCCGCGAGGGGCGTCAGCTGCGGGACTTCGCGACGTGGTGCGCGCTGAGCGAGAAGTACGGCCGCAGCTGGCGCGACTGGCCGGACGCGTTGCGTCGGCCATCGTCACCCGAGGTCGCCGCGTTCGCTACGGAGCAGACGGAACTGGTCACGTTCTACATGTGGCTGCAGTGGATCGCCGACACCCAGCTGTCGAGCGCCCAGCAGACGGCCAAGGACTCCGGCATGCCGATCGGCATCGTGTCCGATCTCGCGGTGGGGGTGAATGCCGACGGCGCCGAGACGTGGGCGTTGCCCACGGTGTTCGCGAACGGCGTGGCGGTGGGCGCTCCGCCCGACCCGTACAACCAGTCCGGCCAGAACTGGGGCCAGCCCCCGTGGCGGCCGGACCGCCTCGCCGACCTCGCGTACGCGCCGTTCCGCTCGATGGTCGCCGGGATCCTGCGGCACTCGGGCGGCGTACGGGTCGACCACATCATGGGGCTGTTCCGGCTGTGGTGGATCCCGCAGGGGTACGGGCCGCAGCAGGGCGCATACGTCCGCTACGACCACGAGGCGCTCGTCGGCATTCTCGCGCTGGAGGCGCACCGCGCGGGCGCGCTGGTGATCGGCGAGGACCTCGGCACGGTCGAGCCGTGGGTGCGCGACTATCTGCGTCGACGCGGCATTCTCGGCACGTCGATCCTGTGGTTCGAGTACGACCGCGAGGGCAAGCCGCTCGCGCCGGAGTGGTGGCGCGAGTACTGCATGGCGTCGGTCACGACCCACGACCTGCCCCCGACTGCCGGCTATCTCGCCCACGACCACGTCAAGCTCCGCTATCAGCTCGGGCTGCTCACCGAGTCGCTGGACTCCGAGATCGAGGCCGACGCGCGCGAGCAGTCGGCGGTGATCGGGATGCTCGAGGAGCGCGGCGCCCTACCGCACGACGACCGCGACACCGAGGACATCACTCTGGCGCTCCACCGCTTCCTCACCTGGACACCGTCGCGCGTGCTCTGCGTCGCGCTGGCCGACGCGGTCGGCGAGCGTCGTACGCAGAACCAGCCGGGCACGATCGACGAGTACCCCAACTGGCGCGTTCCCCTGGCCGGCCCCGACGGCAAGCGCCTGTACCTGGAGGACCTGTACGGATCGGACCGCGCCCGTCGTCTGTCCGCCGTGATGAACGGCTTCCAGTCCGTGCCCGAGATCCGAAATCGGACGGAATCCGACGACGAGGGCTAACTCCTTCGTGCAACCCCCATCCGCGGGTCGGTCACGTCTCGACGTTCGACGTCACACCGCTTGTTCGACATCACACCGCCTGCAGCCGGTGTGATGTGCAATAGGCGGTGTGACGTCGCGCTTGGGAGGCGTGTAGGAACAAACTCGGGAGACGTTCAGCGGAGGATGCGCAGCAGGGCGTCCAGATCTGACGAGCGCCGAAGTCGTACGACCGGTGGACCGTCCGGCGCCGACTCCATCGTGTCGATCGCTGCCCGCTTGTGGTCGAACGACCGGAAGTGCCACCGGATGATCGACTTCTTCCCCAGAAGTCGACCCCAGGATTCGTAGTTGCCGTTGCACATCGGCTCCTTCGCGATGACGCGGCGCAGGCCTCGGCGCACGAGTCGGGTCATGCTCACCCATCGCGGATAGTCGAGCGCCACCACGTACTGGGCCTGAGCGGTGACGACGTCTCGCCACTTCCCGTACGCACTGTCGATGACCCAGGCCTCGTCCGCGGCCATTTCGGCAGCAAGCCGTCGCTGATCGTGAGCCGGTCGCTCGACCCAGTCCGGCAGCCATCCGATCTCGTCGTCCACGTGGTGGCTCGGCAACCCGAGCACCTCGCCGATCCGGTCGGCCGCAGTGGTCTTGCCGGACCCCGTGACCCCATAGATGAGGATGCGGTGCGCGCCGCGAAGGCCTGCGGGGGCTGTGGTGGGCACAGCAGCAGGGTAGTGCGGGCCGTGGTCAGTCTGGCGGGTGTCGGTTCATCATGTTAAGTGGGCGAGTCGTCACTTCTCATGGCGGATCGGCCATGAGAACCTCCGGTTCACCTACTTAACATGATGAACCGCACGCAGCGGCCGGCGTGAGTTCAGACGAACGTACCTATCGGGCCGTCCGGTTGCACCGTCACGCCTGAGCGGCCCCGACCCGGCCCCGATCGGTACGTTCTTCTGTCACGCCTCGCTGCTCGTGCTGAGCGCAACGCCCGATTCGGCGAGGGCTTCCCAGGCCGCCTCGAGCCGGTCGGGGGCGACGGCGGCGGTGAGGTCGGCGAGGACGGTCGTCACGTACCCCAGCATCGCCCCGTCCTGGGCCGTCGCCTTCACGCAGTAGTCGGTGGCGATGCCGCAGACGTCGATGTCGGTGACGCCTGACTCGGCGAGGAACTCGTCGAGCCCGCGGCCGTCGGCGTTGGAGCCTTCGAAGCCCGAGTACGCGGCTTCGTAGTTGCCCTTGTCGAAGACACCATCGAAGGCGCGGAACGTCAGGTCGGGATGGAAGTCCTGCCCCGGCGTGCCCACGACGCAGTGGCGAGGCCACGAGTCGACGAAGTCAGGCGTGTCGGAGAAGTGGGCGCCCGGATCGATGTGGGCGTCGCGGGTGGCCACGACGAGGTCGTAGGAGGGGTTGCTCGCGAGGTACGCCGAGATGTCGCTCGCAGCCTTCGCGCCGCCGGTCACCGCGAGCGACCCACCCTCGCAGAAGTCGTTCTGGACGTCGACGACGACCAGCGCGCGCTTCCCTGCCGGGGCAGCGAAATCAGGATCCGTCATGTCAACTCCTGTCGTACGGGTTGGTGGCGATGTGCCCGGCCTCGTCGAGGAAGTACGTGGGGATGCAGGGCTCGCCCCGTGACATCTTGAACGCGTCCCGCGGCAGCTCGTGCACGGCCGCCTCGTGACGCGCGCGAGCGGCGCTCAACGGCTCGCGCCCCACGACCTCGCCGCCGCTCACCAGCTGCCTCAGCAACGGACGGTCGTCGCCGTCGCCCTCGGGGTCGGCCCCGATGCCGATGAGCTCGGCCTCGGCGATGCCCTTGGGGTCGCGGCGCCGCATCGCGTACTTGCGGCCGCCCACCGTCGACTTGTGCACCGACTTCTTGGCGACTGGGAGGAGCGGCGCGTGGGGGTCGTCCGACTCGGCGCGTGCGACCAGCTTGTACACGAACGAGCACGTCGGATAGCCCGAGCCGGTCACGACCGAGGTGCCGACTCCGTAGCCGTTGACCGGCGCGCCCGACAGCGCCGCGATCTGCCACTCGTCGAGGTCGCTGGTGACGATGATGCGGGTCTTGGTGGCGCCGAGCTCGTCAAGCAACGCTCGTACCTCCTTGGCTGTCGCCACGAGGTCACCGGAGTCGATCCGTACGGCGCCCAGCCGGCCACCCGTGATCCGCACGCCCGTACGGACCGCGGCTTCGATGTCGAACGAGTCGACGAGCAGCGTGGTGTCCTCGCCGAGCGCGGCGATCTGCGCGACGAACGCCTCCTCCTCGGAGTCGTGGAGGAGGGTGAAGGAGTGCGCTGCGGTGCCGGTCGTCGGCACCCCGTGCGTACGTCCCGCCTCGAGGTTGCTGGTCGCGCTGAAGCCGGCGATGTACGCAGCGCGCGCCGCGGCCACCGCTGCGTGCTCGTGCGCGCGACGTGATCCCATCTCGATGCACGGGCGCCCGTCGGCCATGAGCGTCATCCGGCTGGCGGCCGAGGCGACGGCCGAGTCGTAGTTGTAGATGCTGAGCAGCAGCGTTTCGAGGACGACAGCCTCCGCGAACGTACCCTCGACGGTGAGCAGCGGGGCTCCCGGGAAGTACAGGTCGCCCTCGCCGTAGCCGCTGATGTCGCCGGAGAACCGGTACGTGCTCAGCCACTGCGCCGTACGGTCGTCGACAACACGGTGCGACAGGAGGAAGTCGATCTCGGAGTCGCCGAACCGGAACTGCTCGAGCGCGTCGAGGGCGCGACCGACACCGGCGACCACGCCGTAGCGGCGTCCGGCCGGTAACCGGCGCGAGAACAGCTCGAAGGCACTGCGGCGGGATGCGGTCCCCGACCCGATTGCGGCTCGCACCATCGTGAGCTCGTAATGATCGGTCAGCAGCGCGGTGCTGGGCGACGTCATGGGGCACAGGTTAGTGCTCGTTGTCGGCCACCCCTGACAGAATGCATGACATGACCGAACAGCCTGGAGGTGGCACCGCCATCCAGGAGCGCGTCAATGAGCAGCGCCTGGGGCAGGAGCCCTGGGTGTGCATCGTCTGGAACGATCCGGTCAACACGATGCAGTACGTCACGTACGTGTTCCAGACCTACTTCGGCTTCACGAAGGAGAAGGCGACCCGGCTCATGCTCGAGGTGCACAACGAGGGGCGATCAGCCGTCGCGATGGGCACCAAGGACGAGATGGAGCGGGACGTGACGGCGATGCAGGCCTACGGTCTGTGGGCGACGCTGGAGCCGGCCGCGTGAGGAGTGGGTTCGTACGGGACGGCGAGGGCGGCATCATCTGGTACTGCCTGGCCTTCGAGGTCGGGCTGCTCGAGTCCATGGCGACCCAGCTCGTGGAGCTCGTCGACGCGCCTGCCTGGTCCGACGACCCGCTCGAGCGCTGGGCGAACGAGCGCGACGTGGCGCCGCTGGACCGAGACGATCCGGCCCTGTTGCGGCTCTTCCCCGAGGCGTCCACCAACGCCGAGGAGGCGGCGGAGTTCCGGCGGCTGATGGAGGCGGAGCTCCGCACGCAGAAGGCGAGCGACGCGGCGATCGTGCTGGCCGCATTGGCTCCCGCGGAAGGCGTGGCTGAACCCGAGGTGGTGATACCTGTCGCGGAGCAAGACGCGTGGTTGCGGACGATGAACGCGATGCGGCTCGTGCTCGGGGCGCGGCTCGGC